>DASVTJ010000708.1:0-8376 GCA_036387635.1 Duganella sp. | reverse complement strand
TCAAAGCGTGGTATAAAGCAAGCCAATACAAGCTTTCAGGCATCCCAGAATGAATCGTGGTTTCTATACCATTATGGCAGCGCAATTTTTTTCGTCGCTGGCGGATAATGCGTTGCTCTTTGTTGCGATTGACCTGCTGATAAACATGAATTCGCCGGGGTGGATCACGCCCCTGTTGAAATTGTCGTTCACGCTCTTTTACGTGCTGTTGGCCGCGTTCGTCGGCGCCTTCGCCGATTCGATGCCAAAAGGTAAAGTCATGTTCATCTCCAACCTGATCAAGGTTGGCGGCTGCATGCTCATTTTCGCCAACGTCCACCCGTTGCTCGCGTACGCCATCGTCGGTTTCGGCGCGGCCGTCTATTCGCCGGCCAAATACGGCATCCTGACCGAACTGTTGCCGGCCGAGAAACTCATCGCCGCCAATGGCTGGGTCGAGGGCTTGACCGTGATGTCGATCATCTTCGGCACCGTCATGGGCGGCGCGCTGGTGGGCGAGCGCGTCTCGTCGTACCTGCTCGGCTTCGACCTGCCGCTGATCGACACCGGCATCACCACCGCCACCCAGGCCGCGCTGTGCGTGGTGGTCGGCATCTACGTCATCGCCGCCATCTTCAACACCCGCATCCCCGACACCGGCTGCCGCTACGGCCACCAGGAGCGCAACCCGATCAAACTGGTGTCGGACTTCGCCAACTGCTACAGCCTGCTGTGGAAGGACAAGCTGGGGCAGATCTCGCTGGCCGTCACCACCTTGTTCTGGGGCGCCGCGCAGACCTTGCAGTTCATCGTGCTGGAGTGGGCCAACCGGACCTTGAAATTGACCTACGAGCAGTCGACCAGCCTGGTGGGCGTGGTCGCCATCGGCGTGGCCGCCGGCGCGGTGATCTCGGCGCGCTCGATCACGTTGCGCAAGTCGCTCACCGTGATCCCGGTCGGCATCGCCATGGGTGTCATCGTCATGGGCATGACGCTGGTCGACACGGTGATGATGGCCTATCCGCTGCTGGTACTGGTGGGATTACTGGGCGGCTTCTTCCTGGTGCCGATGAACGCGCTGCTGCAACACCGCGGCCACGTGTTGATGAGCGCGGGCCACTCGATCGCGGTGCAGAACTTCAACGAGAACTTGTCGATCCTGGTGATGCTGGCGGCGTATTCGCTGATGCTGCGCGGCCACCTGAACCTGAACATCATCATCCTGATCTTCGGCCTGTTCCTGGCTGGCACCATGTTCATCATCATGCGCAAGCACCAGGCCAACCAGCGCGAATTCGATTCGATCGGCCTGATCGGCGAAGCCAAGCACTGACGCGCCAACGCGGCCCTTCAACGGCCGCGTGATGGGGCTTATGCCGGCAACGTGCCATCCTGGCGGCGCTGCGCGGCTCGCGCTTGCCAATCGTCGGGCACCACGAAGCCGCGCCGCTGCTCGACCAGCCAGCCGCCCTCTTCCCGCATCACCGCCACCATCACCGGCGCGCTGAGCTTGGCCATCTGCTCGTCGAGCGCGGCCAGCAGCGCGACCCGGTCGAGCGCGACCCGGTCGAGCGCGCCGTCGGCCACCTTCAGCGGCGCCAGCCACAGCAAGCGGTGCATGATGACGAAGCGCTCGCCTTGCAGGCTTTGCGCCTGCGCCATCGTCATCCAGAAACCATTGCAATGCGGCTGCGCGATGCCGGCCATGCCCTGCCCGGCCTCGTCGCCGGGATAAAACAGCCAGCCTTTGACCAGCGCCAGCGCGCGCGCCACCGGTTGCGGCAGCAGCGGCTGCGCCGCCGGATGCTGCGCCAGCGACAATTGTTTATCGAAGATCTTGCGCATTTTCGCGCCGAGGGTGTCGGCCAGGTTCGGCCCGATCAAGCCGTTGAAGCCGGCCCCGCCGCTGGCGGCATCGAGCAAGTAAAACTTGGTGGCGAATTCCACATGCAGCAAGTCGTCGCCGTCGCGCAGCAGGAAATCGAACTCGCCGACGGTATCGTTGCGGTTGGCGCGCACTTGCAAGCCGTGCGCGACCAGCTTGCCGTGTTCGGCGAAGTAGAAGGCCATCAGCTTTTCGGCGTACAGCCCCAGGCGGGAATAATGCCGGGCGCCGAGCGCCGCTTCCAGCGGCACCGGGTCTTGCTCGAGCGCGGCCAGCCAGTCGGCGGTGTCCGGCGCGATGGGGCCCAGGCTGGCGATGCGGCCGTGCCAGTGCGGCGCGGCCGCGTCGAGCAGGTCGGGCGCGTCCAGCAGCCAGGCCAGCGCGCGCACGTGCGGACGCGTCAGATGCGCCCAGCGCCGCTCGAACCGCGCCTGATAGGAATCGCTATCGCTATCGCTATCGGACCGGGCCTCGGGCGGCGATCGCGGCTGGCTAGTCACGGGCCGCCTTCGCCAGGCACAGGTCGCCCCAGGCCTTGGCCTTGTCTTCGGGGCGGCGCAGCAGGTCGTCGGGATGGTAGGTTGCCACCACCGGCAGCGCGCCGGCGCCGTAGCGCATCACCTTGCCGCGCGCGGCCGGCCCCATCATCAAACCCTTGGCGGCGTGCTGGCCGAACGTCATCGCCATCGTCGCGCCGGTCAGCGCCAGCTCGCGGTGCAAATACGGACGGCAGGCAGTCAATTCATCGATGCTCGGCGGGCGCTCGCCGCCGTCGGCGTTGACCGGGCGGCACTTGACCAGATTGGTCACGTAGACGTCGTCCTCGGGCTTGAGCGCGATGGCCTTCAGCATATTGTCGAGCAGTTGGCCGGCGTCGCCGGCGAGCGGCCGGTTGTCCTTCTCGTCGAGGCGGCTAGGGCCTGCCGCCAGCGCGATCCAGGACGCGTTGTCGGCGCCCCGGCCGTTGACGGCGTTGCGGCGCGTGGCGCACAAGTGGCAGCGGGTGCAGGTGGCGACGGCGGTGCGCAGCGCGGCCCAGTCCATCGCGGCGATCGCCTCGTCGGTGACCGGCGCGGCGCGGGCCGGCACTGGCGCCTCGTCGAACCAGGCGGTCGAGTCGTTGTCGGGGCTGCCGGCGCGCGGAGCCAGTGGCGCCGCGTCCGGCGTTGCCGCCGCGACAGGCGCACGCGGGGCGGCCAGGGGCGCGGCGACTGGCGACGGCGTGCGCGATGCGATCGACGACGGCGTTGACCTTGGCGCCGCCGAATCTGCCGGAGGTGATGTCTGCGACGGGGACCGCACAGCCGCTGGCGAGGCGTGCGGCGCCGCAGTTGGCGCCGCCATGGGCGCTGCGGCCGGCGCGGCCGTCGATGATTCGGCCGGCGCGGCCGTCGATAATGCTGCTGGCGGGGCCTCGACCAGTTCCGCACCCTGGCCGTCGGCATTGACTGCGTCCCGTGCGAAGGCGGTCGGCCGTCCGCGCAACGACCAATGCGCGCCGACGCCCATCTCTTCAAGGAAAATCGCGCTGCGGCTGGCTGTCTGACTCATATTCCGAACCGCATAACGATTGCGTCCTCGCGTTGCTGGTCGGCGGCCGGGTAATAGCCCTTGCGCCGGCCGATCTGTTTAAATCCGTAGCGCTCGTAAATCCGCAGCGCGCGCGTGTTCGACGGCCGTACTTCCAGCAGCATCGACGTCATGCCCAACCCGCGCGCGCACGCCACGGCCTGATTGAGCAGAAAGCGGCCCAGCCCTTGCCCGTGCTTGCCAGCCGACACCGCCACATTGAGCAGATGCGCCTCATCGACGATCGCCATCAGCAGGAAGTAACCGAGCAAGTCGCCGGTCTGGTCGCGCAACACCCACGCCTCATAATTGCTGTTGAGCGAATCGATGAAATTACCCATGCTCCACGGGTGCGGATAGACGCTCTCCTCAAGCGCCACCACGTCGGCCAGATCGGCCTGCCGCATCGGCTCGTATTGCAAGCGCGCCAGATCCCACGGTTGCGTCATGCCGCGCCTTCCGCCGCGTTGGCCGCCGCCGAAGCCGCCGTGGAAGCGGCCGCCGTGGCAGCGGCCGCCGTGGCCATATCGCGCCGCTCGGCCTGGGTGTAGGCGATCTTGTTGCGCAGATACAGCGGCTGCGCCTCGGCCGCCGTCACCGTCTTGCCGGCGGCGAAAGCGATGCTGGCCAGTTGCGCGATCTGTTCCGCGTGCGGCATCACGGTGGCGAAGCCCCCGGCGGGAAAAGGTTCGGCAAACGCCTCGGCATACGCCGTCAAGCCGTTGCCGCACGCGATGGGCGCGCCCTGCGGCGTGACGCCTTCCGGCGCCGACAAGGCCGGCGCCAGCACCACCGCCGGCGCGGCGATCGCCGCCGCGACGGCGCCGTCCCCGAACCGATACTGCGCCCAGTAGACCTCGCCCATGCGCGCATCGAGCACGGCCAGCACGTCGGCGGCGCCGTGCTGCTGGCGGCAGGCCAGCGCCATCGCGTCGAGCGTGACGACCGGCACCACCGGCAAGTTGGCGCCGAACGCCAGCCCCTGGGCCACGCCGCACGCGGTGCGCACGCCGGTGAACGAGCCGGGACCGGCGCCGAACGCGATCGCGTCGCAATCTTTCAGGGCGATGCCGGCGTCGGCCAGCAATTCCTGGATCATCGGCAGCACCGATTGCGAATGGGTGCGCACGCCCGAGGAGACGCGGCTGGTGACCGTTTCGCCCCGCAGCAGCGCGACGGAGGCCAGTTCGGACGAGGTTTCAATGGAGAGAATGATAGACATGGCGGTATTTTAACCCGGCCCGGAGGCGGGCGCGACCCCGCGAGGGGATGTAGAATACGCCCGTTAGACGCCGAGTGCGCCGCCAGCCGACCCCACCATGCATAGTTTGACCCTCAATTCCGCCAATCGCGAAGAGATCGCCGCGCTGTTGGCCGGCGACCGCTGGATCGTCGCCTGCCTGTGCGCGCAGTGGTGCGGCACGTGCGGAACGTACCGCGCCACGTTCGAGGACCTGGCCGCGCGCCATCCCGACAAAACCTTCGTCTGGATCGACATCGAGGACCACGCCGACGTCGTGGGCGACCTCGACGTCGAAAACTTTCCCACCCTGCTGATCCAGCACCACGAGCTGGTGGCCTTTTTCGGCACCATGCTGCCGGACGGCGGCCTGGCGCACCGGATGGTGCAATCCCAGACCCAGCAAAGCGACGAGGAGCTTACCGAGCAGGCGCTCAACAGCGAGGAGCGCGCGCGCTGGCAGCACGAATGCAACCTGCGCACCTTGATGCGCAACGCGCTGGGCTAGGCTAGGCTCGGCTCGGCTCGGCGCCCCCGATTGGCGCCCGGCGCGGCCAAAGGTGCGACGCCTCCTTCCACTGCGCGGCGGTCGACTTGCCCGCCGCCGGATACCGGCTGAACGCGGCGCGAATCGACTCCAGGGAAATGCCGAGGCATTATAAACACAGGGCCAGGCCAAGGACTTTTGCGCCGGACGGTTTTCAGCGCGAACGGCGTATAGTGAAGCGTACGACGATTGGTACTTCATAACACCCATAAGTAGTGTTGATGAACACAATGGCACGACGTTGGCAGGAGGGGGCTGTGAAGACTTTAACAATCTTGCTTGCGCTGCTACTTGCGCCACTCAAAGTTGCCCAGGCCAGCCAGCCGATTCCGGGTGACAGCTGGGTATATCACTCCATTTACCGGGCCAACGGTTCTTACGACATCAAACTGATCGAAGATACCGTTAAGGTTGTTGTTGACGGGCGAAATACGCTAGGCAAGCCAAGATTCAAGGGGTTGGACACGTTCGGCATGCACAGCGAAACCTGCTTGTTCGACGTTTTTGTCGGAAACGAAATCCCCGGTGCGATAGCGTGTGACGACCCACTGCCTATCGGCAAAACCTGGTACGCGGGACCCATCGACATTTATCAGGGTCCGAAACAATGGTTCACGATAACAGGCAGAGAAAAAATCACGCTGGAAGGCGCCACCTACCTGGCAACGATCATTAGCACGGTTGGGCCGCTTCCCGGCCATTCCGGCTACCGCCGCTCGACTTATTGGTATGCCCCCGAAATCAAAGGAATGATGAAAGTAATCCATGAAGGGCTGGAAGAAAACGGTGTGGTGACGGTGGAAGAAATATATACCTTACAGAGCTTCCGTCTGGCCGAGGATTGATAGCATGCCGCCGTTTTCAGCCAGACGCCAACTCGACGGCAATCGCCAATTCGGTCGCGCGCACCTTGGCCGCCGCAATCCGCGCCTTCAACTCATCGACCACCGGGATTTCCTTAAAAGGATTGGAGATGAATCCGGTCGCGGGAACGAACTCGATGCACTGACCGAATTCGTTCACGCTGGACAGACGAAGCACCACACTTATGCCGTCGTTATCGACGACTTCGACGCTGTCGATGCTCGTCAAGGCGACACATGCCTTCCTGCCCTGCTGAACCAGAATCAGCCAATCTTCCACGAGGAAGACTTCCTCAATGTATCGGTTGATCGCCGACGCTCCCAAGATACCCAAGATACCCAAGACAAAAAACACAATCGCCATCACCCAACCAGTGCTTTGCTTTTCCGGCGAAAAGACGAAAGAAACAAACGAAGCCAGGCAGAATCCAATGCAAACCAACACAATTAACTTGTTCATCGCCAATGAGATGTTGGACGAAATTCTTTCGCGCTCTCCAATCGGAAAATCCGCCGCCGAAACGGCGGCGCTGGACTGTTTGTCCAGCGCCGCGAGCCGCTGTTCAACGTCTTGCGCACGCTCGGGATAGCGCACCACGTCAAGCCGGGTCAGTATTTGTCTGAGCTGTTCTTGGGAATAGCGCGAGAAGTCGGGCTTGTCCATGCTAACGGCGGGTTTGATCTCTGCTCGCTTATTTTTGTTGGGGCTTCTGGTCCAATGACGGCCACACCAGTTGGCGCTGCCGGCTCCGCCTGTACTGGAAAACTATACCCCATCAAGGCGGCGTCAAAATACGCACTTTGTCACGCATGACAGCTGAGGGCGTGTCCGAATGTCAGACTTGACCCTCCTTGTTACTGGGCGGTGTTTTGCAGGTCGCGCGCGTACCATTCGACGATGCGCTGGTATTCGGGCCACAGGTTGCCGGCGGGCGCGCCGGCCGGCAGCAGATTGTGGCCGGCGTTGGGCACGCGCCGCATCGTGACGTCGTGGCCGGCGCCCAGCAGCTCGCTGGCCATCGCCTCGGCGCCCAGGATCGGCACGTTCTTGTCCTTCATGCCGCTGACGATGTAGACCTTGGCCTGCGCCTTCAACAGCGATTGCGTCGACGAGGCGCGGAAAAAACTCGACCAGCGTTTGTATGGATGGCCCCACGCCAGCGTCTTGGCGTCGTCGGGCGCGGCGGCGATCTTTTCGCGCGTCGCCTCCACTTCGTCCAGGCGCGCCTTGATGTCGTCGTCGCTGCCGCCGGCCGCGTAGGCGCCGACGACGAAGTCGTACAGCTGCGACGGGCCGCTGCCGGAGACCATGGCGACGTTGGTCACGCGTCCCTCTTTTTCGGCCAGGCCGGCGGCGGCGGTCGCTCCTTCGGACACGCCCAACACCAGCGACGAGCCGGCGCGCACCCACGGCTGCTGCGCCGCGTGGTCGAAGGCGCGGCCCAGGTGGCGCACCCAGTTATCCAGCGTGAAGTATTCGTTGAACTCGGTCGGGCAGGCGACGATGCCAGGGTCGCCGACCGGCCTGTCCTTCGGCGCGAACGGCTTGTTGACCACCATGACCGCGTATTTCCCCTGCTGCGCCAGCTCGATGTAGCCGTAGATGTTCGACGAGCGGCGCGCGGTATCGAGCCCGCTGAACACCGGCGCGCAGCCGGAACCCTGGATCAGCACCACCAGCGGCGCCGGCTGGTCGGTCTTGGAGATGAAATACTCGACGTCCGGCGCGCCCTCCTGCGTCAGCCGATAACTCACCACCTCGGTCTTGCCGATCGTGAAGCGGCCATTTTCCGTCGCCTGGGCGGCGGCCAGCGCCGGCAGCAGCAACGCGGCGGCCAGCGACAGCCCACCTGCCACACGCGCCGCCCGCGCCACGCGCCGCGTGCCGGCCATGTTCGCCATTTCCGCCATTTCCGCCGTTGTCACCGCGTCCGCCAATAAACCTGTCCTCATCCAGCTCTCCTATAACGTCAGCGGCAAGCTGCGCGAGCGCCTGCCGGTTAATTTGAATACCGCGTTGGCCGCCGCCGGCGCGATCGGCGGCGTGGCCTGCTCGCCCATGCACTCCGGGTGCGCCGCACTCGGCATGATAATCGTTTCCACCTCGGGGGCGTGGTTCATGCGTGCGCCAGGTGGCGCGGATGGTATCAGTCGCGCCAGCGCGCCAGCAGGTCGTCGGCGGCCAGCGGCTTGCTGTAGAAATATCCCTGCGCCAGGTGGCAGCCGTGGCGCAGCAGGAACGCGGCCTGCTCCTCGGTCTCGACGCCCTCGGCGATGACCGACAAATTCATGC
>DASVTJ010000707.1:0-3211 GCA_036387635.1 Duganella sp. | reverse complement strand
GTAGGTCGCCTGCAGCACCAGTTGGCCCGGGCCGCACTTCATGCGGAAGCTGAAATAGCCGCCGGTGCGGGCGTCGCGGCCCATGCGCCCGCGGTACGACACCGGGTACGAGATGTCCGATTGCAGATCGTGGTCGCGCTCCGGCTGCATCTCGCCCAAGTGCATGACGTCGAGCGAACGCGCCGCCAGCTCCCTCAGGCGCGCCTCTTCTTTTCTGAACGCGACCTCCGAGGCCGCCCATTCCTGCTCGTTGTAGGCATTGAAGTATACCGCCGCGCGCCGCTCGTACTGCGCGAAGAACGGCGTGAACTTCATGTCGCCGGGACGGCCGCTGCCGACCGAGCGATATACCGCCTTCACCTTGTCGGCCTCCTTGAACGACGACAGGATATCGGCGCCCACCAGCGCCGGCGCCAGACCGTCGAACGGTTTGTCGGCCGCGCCCAGGTCGGCGGCCAGCGCCATCGGCCCGCGCAGCAGCGCCACCACGCGCTCATTGCCGGCCGCCGATTCGAGCCGCAGCTCCAGCGGCAAGGTCAGACGCACGGTGTCGCCGGCGCGCCAGCGCCGCCGCACCAGCAGGTAGCCCTTGTCCGTGGCCGCCGCGTGCGGCTTGCCGTTGACCAGCAGGGTGTGGCCGGAGGCCCAGGCGGGCACGCGCAAGGCCAGCGTGTAGTAGCGCTGTCCGGCCAACCGCTTGACCTTGATGTCGATGTCGCCCTCGAACGGATAGCGGGTGGTCATCTCCAGCGTGGCCGCCGCGTGGCGCCAGCTCACCATCGACGGGATGTACAGGTTGACGAACAAGGTGTCGCGGTTCTCCCAGTAGATCGAATCGCCGTGCTTGGCGTGGCTCTCCATGCCGGACAGCACGCAGCACCAGAAATCGTTCTCCTCGCTCGAATACGCGCGCGCCACGCCGGACATCAGCGGCGTCATATAGGTGAACATGCCGGTGCGCGGATTCTGGTGCGCCATGATGTGGTTCAGGTGCGTGCGCTCGTAGTAGTCGAAATAGGCGGCGTCCGGCGACCAGCTGTATAGATGACGCGTCATCTTGAGCATGTTGTAGCTGCAGCAGGCTTCGCAGGTTTGCTCGGTGATGTGGGCGGCGATGGTGTCGGGGCCGGAAAAATATTCGCGGTCGCCGTTGCCGCCGATGACATAGCTGTGATGGTCGGTCACCGTCTTCCAGAAGAACTTGACGGTGTCGGCGTCGCTCTGGAGGCCCTTCAATTCATACAGGCGCGCGAGGCCGATCAGCTTCGGGATCTGCGTGTTCGAATGCAGGTTGGCCAGTTCGTCGCGCCCCTCGGCCAGCGGCGCCATCGCCTTCTTGTGGTACAGCCGCCGCGCCACCGCCAGCCATTGCTCGTCGTTGGTGCGCGCGTATAGTTCGGCGAAGCTTTCGTTGATGCCGCCATGTTCGCACGCCAGCACCTGTTGCAGCTGGTCGTCATCGAGCGCGGCGAACACCTTGGCCATGTATCCCGCCAGCCCGGTCGCCACCTGCAAGGCCTGAGCGTTGTTGGCGAGGGTTTGGGCGTCGAACAGGCCGGCAAAGACCTTGTGCCAGTTATACAGCGGCACCCAGCAGCCGTTCAAGTCGAAGCCCGCCGAGCGGATCTCGCCGCGCATGATCTCCGGGAAGATCTCCTTGCCGTCGACCACCTTGCCGTCTTTGCGCTTGCGCATGAAGCCACCGATGTAGCCATCGCCCTGCGCCCGCTGCACGCGCGCCAGTTCGGCGACGATGTAGTCGATGCGCGGCTTGAGCGCCGGCAGGCCCGATTGCGCGTGCATCAGCGACAGCGCCGACAGATAGTGGCCCAGACCTTCGCCGGCGATGGTGTCGGACTCCCAGCCGCCGTAGATCGGCCCCTTGACGGGCAAGCCGGCGAACAGATGGTAGTTGTGCAGGAAGCGGTCGGCGTTCAGGCGCAGCAGATACGATTGGTTCGCTTGCAGCGAATCGGCGTAGAAGGAAGGCAGCAGCCGCACGTCCGACATCGGCACAGCTTTCGCCGACGACGGCGCGCCGGCGGCGGCACCCGCCTTGCCGCCCGACGGCGTCGACGCGGTGGTCGCGGCGGCGGCATTCGCCTTCGCGCTCCAGCCGGAGACGAGGCCCAGGCTGGCGGCGCCTTGCAGGATCAATCGACGTTGACGGAACGGGGACGAGGCGCGCATGGTTATCCTGAATAGACGATGTTATCCAATAATATACGCCGCGCGGCGCGAACAGTCTTGCGCTGGCAAATCACGAAGAATGACGAAATCGGCATATCCGCGCGGATCGCATGGCGTGATTCGGATAAAGCGCTTCTATTTGTAGACGTCCGGCGTCAGGCCGTATTTCTGCATCTTGTAGTACAGCGTCTGCTTGGGCACCGCCAGCGCCACACTGACTTCGCTGACGCTGCCGCCGGCCTTGCGCAGCTCCTGCTCGATGACGGCGCGCTCGAAGCAGCCCACCTGCTCGGCCAGCGCCAGCGGCGCCATGCTGCGCGGCGACAGCAGGCCGTCGGCGCCGCTCGACAATCCGAGCACAAAGCGCTCGGCGATGTTGCGCAGTTCGCGCACGTTGCCCGGCCAGTCGTGCGCCATCAGCGATTGCATCAGCGGCCCCGGCACCGATGGCGCGCTGCGCTTGTAGCGCGCCGCCGCGCCCAGCAGAAAATGCTCGAACAGCAGTGGAATGTCCTCGCGCCGCTCGCGCAGCGGCGGCAGGGTGAGCACGATCAAATTCAGACGGTAGTACAAATCGCTGCGGAATTTCTGCTGATCGGCGAGCCCCTTCAAATCCTCCTTGGCGGCGGCGATCACGCGCAGGTCGACCGGCACCTGGCTGTTGGAGCCGAGGCGCTCGACATACCGCTCTTGCAGCACACGCAGCATCTTGACCTGCAACGACATCGGCAAACTCTCGATCTCGTCGAGGAACAGCGAGCCGCCGTCGGCGTGTTCGATCTTGCCGACCTGCCGCTTGCCGGCGCCGGTGAAGGCGCCCGGCTCGTGGCCGAACACTTCGCTCTCGAAAATATTCTCCGGTATCGCCCCGCAATTGAGCGCGACGAAGTGACGCTTGTTGCGGCGGCTGTACTGGTGCAGGCAGCGCGCCACCATCTCCTTGCCGGTGCCGGTTTCGCCGTAGATCAGCACATCGGCCGGTTCGTCGGCCAGGTCCAGGATCAGGCGCCGCAGATCGCGG
>DASVTJ010000706.1:0-7802 GCA_036387635.1 Duganella sp. | reverse complement strand
CCGATTGGGCGCGCCAGGCGGCGATCGGCCAGCAGGTCGTTATCGGCGGTCCGCGCGGTTCGATGATCATCCCCACCGATTACCAGTGGCAGATCCTGGCCGGCGACGCCACCGCCTTGCCGGCGATCCGCCGTCGTCTGGCGGAGCTGCCGGCCGCAGTCGACGTGCAGGTGCTGGTGAGCGGCGCCGAGGCGGCGGCGTTGAACGCCGCGCAAAAATTTGTCAGCGCCGCGCGGCTGCGCGTGCGGGTGCTGCCGACGGCGGATGCGATCGTCGACGCCTTCCGCGCCATGCAACTGCCGGAGGGCGACGGCTTTATCTGGTTCGCCGGCGAGGCGCGAATGGCCAAGCAGGTGCGCGATATCCTGTTCGTCGACAAGGGTTTTCCGCGCGAGGCGGCGCGCATTTCGGCGTACTGGAAGCAGGGCGCGTCCGCCCATCACGAAAACCTCGAGTAAATTTCAGGCGTATCGATGTCCGGGCCTGGCGCATGCAATAAAATGTACGCTCTGGTTTAGATATGAGGTGGTAATGAAGGTACGCACGGAGGCGCGCCGCCAGGCGATCATCGCGGCGGCGGCGGAGCTGTTCCAGGAGGCCGGTTACGAGGGCGCGTCGATGAACGAACTAGCCAAGCGGTTGGGCGGTTCGAAGGCGACGCTGTACGGGTATTTCCCGTCGAAGGAGGAGCTGTTCGGCGCCGTGGTGCGGACCGTCGCTACCAATCACCTGTTCGATGCCACCCGCGAGCTGACCAGCGATATCGTCGGCCGCACGGCGCTGGAGATGGCGCTGATCCATTTCGGCGAGCGTATGCTGTATGCGCTCACCAATGAAAAGAGCGCGACGGACGTCTACCGCATGGTGGTGGCCGAGGCGGGCCGTTCGGATGTCGGCCGGCTGTTTTACGAGGCCGGGCCGAGCGAGTCGATCACGATCCTGGCGTCGGTGCTGGAGGGCGCGATGGCTCGCGGCGAAATCCGCCGCGTCGATACGCGCGTGGCGGCGATGCAATACACGGCGCTGGTGACGGCCGAGGTGACGGCGCGCATCTTCCAGCAAGACCCGCCGCCGCTGGCATTGAAGGAAATCCAGCAGATGGTGACGCGCGCGGCCGATTGTTTCTTTGCCGGTATGACGCCACGATGACTTTCCGATAGAAAAAATTGATGTGGCTAAATTGCCTAAAGTTAGCAAACGCACGCACCAGGCTGGTGCGACAGGCGCACAATAAGCGACTTGTCCAAGGAGATTATCATGTCCAGCAGTCACACTTTCCGTCCTGATCTGGTGTCGTCGGAGATCGTTAAGACCGGTATCGAACTGGCGGATCGGGAAGGGCCGGCCAGCGCCACCGCCTACCTGAGCGAGCGCGGCGTGCCGGAACCTGTGATCGCCCGGGTCATCTCCGAACCTGCCCATCGGCGCAACATGGGGCGCCTGCGCGGCAAAGACGAGCATCTGCTGGCCGAGGAAGCGTCGCGGTATAAATTCATCGTCTGACGTTGCTGGCCCGCCACGTCGATGTTGCACTGCGGCGAGCGCTCGCCGCAGGCGCTTTTCCCGCCTTCCCGCAGCCATTGCGTGTTGCGATGCAATAATAATAATCCTTTACAAAATCCCACGGTACGCTAGAGTTCAGCTATCGATGATAACGCTAACTTGACGTTGGCCGACATCGCCGTATAAATCCCCAGATCAGTCGGTAGAGCACGCGGCAGTGCGCGCCCATTTATCAGATCTGAAATGATAGCGCTAACTTCACCTTGGAGAGATGGATGGAGAGTTCCACCGGCCCGCAAGACAGCCCGATCCGCTGGGTCGTCATGGGCGTGAGCGGCTGCGGCAAAAGCACGATCGGCCGGGGGCTGGCTTCGGCATCCGGCGTGGCGTTCGTCGAAGGCGACCAGTTCCACCCTCCCGCCAACGTCGCCAAGATGTCCGCCGGGCTGGCGTTGAATGACGACGACCGCGCGGATTGGTTGCTGGCGCTGCAAGACAAAGTGCGCGCGGCGCGCGAGGCCGGCACCGGCGTGGTGCTGTCCTGCTCGTCTTTGAAGCGCCGTTATCGCGACCTGTTGCGTGCCGCCGATCCGGCGCTGCATTTCGCGCACCTGAGTGGTGCGCGCGAATTGATCGCCGAGCGGATGCTGGCGCGCGTGGGCCATTACATGCCGCCGTCGTTGCTGGACAGCCAATTCAAGGATCTGCAACCGCTTCAGGCGGACGAGGCCGGCATCACGCTGGTCATCACGGCGCCGCCGGCGCAACTGGTCGCGCAGATTTTGGCCGCCGAGGGCAGGGGTTCTAGCCAGAGTTGACGGACTGGATGCAGCACGGCGTAGCGGACCGTCAGCAGTACCGCACGCACAAAATTACAGACAAAAAACGGAGACAAAAATGACTACACCAACCCGCAACACCATCATGCGCCTGGCCGTGGCCAGCGCTTGCAGCTGGATCGCCTTATCTGCCCAGGCCCAGGCCCAGGCCCAGGCCCAGGCCCAGGCCCAGGCCCAGACCCAGACAGCGCCCGCACCCGAACCCGTATCTGCACCCGCACCCGCACCCGCATCCGCGCCGGAAGCGGCCGCGCCGGTGGAGAACGTGGTCACCGTGTCCGGTTCGCGCATCGCCGCGCGCGGCTTCACCCAGCCGACGCCAACCACCACCCTCAGCGCCGACGATTTGGCCAAGGGCGCGCAGCCGAACATCTTCAACAGCATCGCCGAACTGCCGGCTTTGCAGGGTAGCACCGGCCGCACCACCAGCACCAACAGCACCAGCAGCGGCGTGCAAGGTTTGAGCTCGTTGAGCCTGCGCGGCCTGGGCGCCATCCGCACCCTGACGCTGCTCGACGGTCAGCGCGTGGTCGGCGCCAACGTCACCGGCGTCACGGACGTCAGCCAGTTTCCGCAACTGCTGATCAAGCGCGTCGACGTGGTGACCGGCGGCGCCTCGGCCTCGTATGGCTCGGACGCGATCGGCGGCGTGGTCAACTTCATCACCGACAAGCGCTTCAAAGGCGTCAAGGCCAACGTTCAGGGCGGCCAGACCACCTACCACGACGACAAAAACGGCAGCGTGCAGGCCGCGTGGGGCGACTCCTTCATGGACGACCGACTGCACGTGCAGGTCAGCGGCGAATACGGCCGCCAAAAAGGTATCGAGGCGCCGGGCTTTGGCGAGGTCGGTCCGAACGGGCGTACCTGGTATCAGAATCCCGCGTTCCAGATCCGTCCCATCGGGCAGACCAACGACGGCAAGCCGCAATACACGTCCGTGCTGCATGCGCAGCAGTACCAGTACTCCAAGTACGGTTTGATCACCAACGGACCGCTGCAGGGCACCGCCTTCGGCGACGGCGGCCAGCCGTATAAATTCAACTACGGTTCCAACGGCGTGCCGACCGGCACCGGCTCGGTCACCGGCTGTATCAATCCGCTGTGCATCGGCGGGGATCTGAGCGGCAGCGTGGGCGCCGGCACCAACCTGGCGATGGACCTGACGCGCCAGGTGGCCTACACGCGCGTCGGCTTCGATATCAACCCCGATCACGAGATCTACATGACGGCCAACTTCGGCAAGGTGAAGTCGGAGTTTACGCCGAACCCCGGCGCCGTCAAAAACGCCAACCTGACCGTCCAGTGCAGCAATCCGTATCTGCCGGCTTCGATCGCCGCCGCCTGCGCCGCCAACAACATCACCAGCTTCCAGTACGGCACCGCCAACGCCATCTTTCCGGAAAATATCAACGTCCACCCAACCCGCGAAATGAACCGTTTGGTGGTCGGCGGCACCGGCAAGTTCCAGCTCGCCGGCAAGGAGTGGTCGTACGACGCTTACGCCGAACATGGAGTGAACAAGACCGACATCATCGTCCACGACATGACGCTCAACGCCCGCTACAACGCGGCCATCGACGCGGTGCGCGGGCCTGACGGTTCGATCGTCTGCCGCAATGCTGTCGCCGCCGCCAACGGCTGCCGCCCGCTCAACATCATCGGTAACAACCCGGTCGACGCGGCCACGTGGTCGTACATCGCGCCGGAAAACGGCCCGCGCCAGCAAACCCGCCAAACGCAGGATGTCGCCAGCGTCAACTTCAGCGGCGAGGCCTTCTCGTCGTGGGCCGGCCCGATCGCCGTCGCCACCGGCGCCGAATACCGCCGCGAACATTATCGCGTCACCGGCGACCCATATGGCAACGGCATTTCCGCCGATAGCCCGAACACCGCCGAGTATCCGGCCGACCCGCTGCTGAACACCGCCGTCGGTAACAACTGGTACGCCGGGAATTACCACAACGCCCAAGGCACCTACAACGTCAAGGAAGCGTACGTGGAGCTGAACGTGCCGGTGCTGAAGTCCGCCACGTGGGGCGAGGCTAATCTGAACCTGGCCGACCGTCACACCAAGTACAGCACCTCCGGCCATGTGGAAAGCTGGAAGCTGGGCGCCAACTGGAAGACCGGCCTGGATGGCTGGCGCTTGCGCGCCGTGACGTCCAAGGACGTGCGCGCGCCGAATTTGAGCGAGCTGTATGCGGCGCAAGTGGTGGTCAACAACGTCGTCGCTTATCAGGGAAACACCATCGGGATCCAGCAGCGCACCGTCGGCAACACGAACCTGCGCCCCGAAATCGCCCGCAACACCACCGCCGGCATCGTGCTGTCGCAGCCATCGTGGGCGCCGGGTTTCAGCGCCTCGATCGACTACTTCGATATCAAGGTGAAGGGCGTGATCTCGGCGTTGACGGCGCAGCAGGAAGTCGATCTGTGCGTCGAAGGCAACCAGGAGATCTGCTCGGCGATGGTGCTGAACAACCCTGTCCCGACGAACAACTACGTGACGGTGCAGGCGTTCAACCTGGCGTCGCTGCGCAGCAAAGGTTATGACCTGGAAGGCGCGTACCGCATGAACCTCAAGGATTGGGGCGTGCCTGGCCGCCTGACCGTGCGCGCGCTGGTCACCCGTAACATCAGCTTCCTGACCGATCCCGGTGTCGTCGGCACGATTCCATCAGAAGGCGCGGGCGCCAACCTGGGTAACACGCCGAAGTGGAAGGGACTGGCCTCGCAGTCGTGGGACACCGACAAGTACAGCCTGACCCTGACCCAGCGCTGGATCAGCAAAGGCGTCTACAGCAACGAGTACATCGAGTGCCAGACCACTTGCCCGGTATCGACCACGATCCACCCGACCATTTTCGACAACAAGATGAAGGGCGCGTTCTACGTCGATCTGGGTGGCAGCTACAAGCTCAATGACAAGACCACGGCGTACTTCAAGATCGATAACATCGGCAACGTCGATCCGGCGGCCGCACCGCAGGCCAACCTGAGTTACGGTATCAATCCGGCGCTGTACGACGTGCTGGGTCGCGTCTATCGCGCCGGTGTGCGCTACAACTTCTAACGCCGGCGCGCCCGCATGAGTGTGATGAGTATCACTAGTCCGTTGGCGGCGCTCTTCGGGGTGACGCCGGCCGCCTGGGGCATGCTGTCGGTCGGCGTGTCGGTCGGCCTGCTCACGCTGATGATCGCGTGGGGCAAAGTGCAGCCGCTACTGGCGTTCGTGGTCGCCGCGCTGGCGGCCGCGCTGCTGCTTGGCATGCCGCTCGAGTCCATCCCCAGGGCGATCGACAAGGGCATCGGCGATCTGCTTGGATCGTTGATCGTCATCGTTTGCCTTGGCGCGGTGTTCGGCAAGCTGATCGCCGACAGCGGCGCGGCGCAGCGCATCGCCAGTTATCTGATCGGCGTGTTCGGCTCCGCGCGCATGCCGGTGGCGCTGACGCTGACCGGCTTCGTGGCCGGCATTCCGCTGTATTACAACGTCGGATTCGTGCTACTGGTGCCGCTGGTGTTCTCGCTGGTGTATCAAAGCGGGCGGCCGGCGGTGGCGCTGGCGATACCGCTGCTGGCCGGGCTGTCGATCGCGCACGGCTTCCTGCCGCCGCACCCGTCGCCGACGGCGCTGGTGGCGCAATTCCATGCCGATATGGGCCGCACGCTGTTCTACGGGATCATCGTCGCGGTGCCGACCTTGATCATCGCCGGGCCTATCTTTGCGATGACGTTGAAGCGCATCCACAGCGAACCGGCGCCGATGTTCCGTGCCGGCCTGCTGGAGGAGGCGCAGCTGCCGGGCGTTTTCAACAGCTTCGCCACGGCGCTGCTGCCGGTCTGGCTGCTGGCCGGCGCCACCGCGCTGACCATGATGCCGACCGACGACGCTGGCCTGAAGTCGGTCATCAACTTCCTGGCCAATCCGATGATCGTGATGCTGATCGCGCTGGCCGTGGCGTTGGTGACGTTGGGCCTGGCCCGTGGCCGCAAGCTGCCGGCGCTAATGGCCGGCGCCCAGGACGCGCTGCGCGATATCGCGCCGATTCTGCTGGTGATCGCCGGTGCCGGGGCGCTCAAGCAGGTGCTGGTCGATTCGGGCGTCAGCGTTGAGCTGGGGCGCCAGTTGAGCGGTTTGCCGGTCTCGCCGCTGGTATTGGGCTGGCTGGTCGCGACCTTGATCCGCATCTGTCTCGGTTCGGCCACCGTTGCCGGTTTGACGGCGGCGGGCATCGTGGCGCCGCTGGTGCAAAGCTCGGGCATCGATCCGAGCCTGATGGTGCTGGCGATCGGCGCCGGCAGTTTGATGTGCAGCCACGTGAACGATTCCGGCTTTTGGATGTTCAAGGAGTACTTCGGCCTGTCGCTGAAGGATACCTTCCGCTCGTGGACTTTAATGGAGACGCTGGTCGGTGTCTTCGGACTGATTTTCGTGTTGCTCCTCTCGATATTTATCTAGGAACCAGGCAAATGAAATTATCTTTAACACGGTTGTTAATGGCAGCGGTGGCGATGCTGGCCGTCCCGATGGACGGCGCGCACGCCGCGCCGGCTTCTGTATCCCCGCCTTCAGTCTCCGTATACCAAACCATGCCCGACGACGCGCTGGCGGTGAAGGTCGACGCCAAAGGCGATGGCCGCGCCGACGCTACGGCGGCGATCCAGAAGGCCGTCGACAGCGCCGCCAACAAGGGCGAGGGCGGCGTGGTGTTCCTGCCGTCGGGCCGCTACCGCATCAGGCGGACGATCCTGATCCCGCTGGCGGTGCGGTTGTATGGCGTCGGCCCCACGCGGCCGGTGCTGGTGCTGGCCGACCGCACGCCGGGCTTCCAGAAGGGCGTCGCCAACATGGTGGTGTTCACTGGCGGCGACCAGTACACGGTCGGCAAGGTGCCGGTGCCGGTGGCGAGCGCGGTGCCGTTCAGCGAGAGCGTACGCGACGCCAATTCATCGACCTTCTATTCGGCGATGAGCAATGTCGACTTCGAAATCGGCGACGGCAACCCTGCCGCCGCCGCCGTGCGCCTGCGCACCGCCCAGCATTCGAACCTGAGCCACATCGACTTCCATATCGGCTCCGGGCTGGCCGGCATCTACCAGGTCGGCAACGAGGGCTTCAACCTCAAGTTCTACGGCGGCCGGTACGGCATCCTGTCCGAGAAGACGTCGCCGGCCTGGCAGTTCACGCTGATGGATTCGACCTTTGAAGGCCAGCGCGACGCCGCCATCCGCGAGCACGAAGCCGGCCTGACGATGATCAACGTCTCGATCCGCGACACCAAGGTCGGCATCGAGATCGACCGGGGGTATGGTGATTGGTTGTGGGGCAAGGACGTGCGCTTCGAGAACGTCTCGAAGGCGGCGGTCGTCATTTCGAACGAGGACAACGTCTACACGCAGGTCGGCTTCGAGAACGCCGTCGCCCGCAACACCCCGGTGTTCGCGCAGTTCCGC
>DASVTJ010000705.1:0-4301 GCA_036387635.1 Duganella sp. | reverse complement strand
GCGGTGCAGCAGGTATTGCACCGTCAAGCCTTGCAGCATCATGGCGGCGGCGGTGTCGAAGCCGATTTTTTCCGGCAGCACCAGCAGCTGCGAGGACGGCATGTTGCGCGCCTCCGCGTAGGCGCCGTTGGGACGGCCGGCGTAGGCCACGCGGTCGCCGACCTTGACTTCGGTGACGCCTTCGCCGACCGCCTCGACCGTGCCGGCGCCTTCCATGCCCAGGCCGCCCGGCAGCGGCTGCGGATACAGGCCGGTGCGGAAGTACACGTCGATGAAGTTGAGGCCGATGGCGCTGTGGCGCACTTGCGCCTCGCCCGGACCCGGCGGCGCCAGATCCACGTCCACCAGTTCCATCACCTCGGGGCCGCCCACGCGGTCGATACGAATTGCCTTGGTCATCACTGCCTCCGTTACTCAAGATGCAGAGTGTAGCGCGCCTCGGGCCGTAGCGCCGCGCAACATTCACCGGGCGGCGCCCCGCGACCACCGCCGCAACGGTCCAGCTCGTTTCTTTCGTGCAACGGAACATTGCCGAACTTCCAAGGTTCGGCTTTTCTTGACGCAAGTGAGCTTATGATATCGAGCAATTATTCATCTCGTACCGCCCATCCCGACAGCTCCTTCAGGAGATCTTTTTGAAGCACTTCAAGCTCCCCCGCCTGCGTCTGCAAACCACGATCCAGTTGCTGGTCGTGGCCCTCGTCGTCGCCGGCTTCGGCGTGACGATCGCCATCCTCACCGGCAAGGCCGGCGCGATGCAGCAGGATCTGGCGCTGCAATACGCCGAGCAGCTGGCGCACAACAACGCCGGCACCGTCAAAGCCAGGATGGACAGCTCGCTGGTGGTGGCGCGCGGCCTGGCGCAGGCCTTGGGCGGTATGCGGGCCGACGGCAGGCTCGACCGTGCGCAGGCCGACGCCGTCCTCAAAACCGTGCTGCGCGACAACCCGGCGTTGCTGGCCACGTGGACCGCGTGGGAGCCGGACGCCTTCGACGGCCAGGATGCCAAGCACGCCAACGCGCCGGGCAGCGACGCCAGCGGCCGCTACGTGCCCTACTGGAATCGCGGCGGCGGACAAATCGCGCTCGAACCGCTGGTCGACTATGACAAACCCGGCGCAGGCGATTACTACCTGCTGGCGCTGCGCAGCGGCGACGACACCGTCATCGAACCGTATTTATACAAGGTCGGCAATACCGAAATGCTGATCACCTCAATCGCCGCCCCGATCAAGATCGGCGGCAAGACGGTCGGCGTGGCCGGCATCGACATCGCGCTGTCGGATTTCCAGAAGGAGATCGGCCAGATCAAGCCTTACGGCACCGGCTTCGCCAGCCTGCTGTCGAACGGCGGCGTGTACGTCGGCGACCTCGACTCCAACCAGGTCGGCAAAAACCTCGGCAACGACGCCGCCGTCAAAGACTTAAAGGACAGCATCGCCGCCGGCAAGCCGTACCGCGACAACGGTTATAACCAGCGCCTCGACGCCGACGTGTTCCGCGTGTACGTGCCGGTCCAGCTGGGCGACACCAAAACCCCGTGGTCGTTCGGCATCACGGTGCCGCAGGAGCAAATCTTCGCCGAGGTGCGCGAGCTGCGCAATGTCGCCGTCGGCCTGGCGCTGGCCAGCGTGCTGGTGGTCTCGATCGGGCTGGGACTGGCGTTGCACCGCCTGCTGTTCCGCAAGATCGGCGGCGAACCGGGCGACGCGGTCGATCTGGCGCACGCGGTCGCGCGGGGCGATCTGAGCGCCACCGTGCCGCTCAAGCCCGGCGACCGCGCCAGCATGCTGTTTTCGATGACGGCGATGCAGAACCGGCTGGCCGCGCTGGTGCAGGGCATCCGCGACAGCAGCGAGGCGGTGTCGCTGGCGTCGTCGGAGATCGCCGACGGCAACAGCGACCTGTCGCGCCGCACCGAACGCCAGGCCGCGTCGATCGAGGAGACCGCCTCGAGCACGCAGGAACTGCTGGCGATGGTCGAACGCACCTCCGGCAACGCCCACGCGGTCAACAAGCTGGCCGTGTGCGCTTCCGACACGGCCGCGCGTGGCGGCCGCGAGGTCGGCCAGGCGGTGGTGGCGATGAGCGAGATCGCGCGCGAGTCGGGCAAGATGGTCGAGATCATCAGCTCGATCGAAGGCATCGCCTTCCAGACCAACATCCTGGCGTTGAACGCGGCCGTCGAGGCGGCGCGCGCCGGCGAGCAGGGGCGCGGCTTCGCGGTCGTCGCCAGCGAGGTGCGCAACCTGGCGCACCGCAGCGCCGCCGCCTCCAAGGAGATTCGCGCGCTGATCGAAAGCTCGGTGTCGCAGGTCAACCGGGGCGCCGAACTGGTGACCAGGGCCGGCGCCACGATGGACGAGGTGACGACGTCGGTGCGCCAGGTGACCACCATCATCTCCGACATCTCGCAGGCGGCCGACGAGCAAAACAGCGGCATCGCGCAGATCAACGCCGCCATCGCGCAGATGGACGACGTGTCGCGCCAAAACGCCGCGCTGGTCGACCAGGCGGCGACAGCGGCGGCGTCGCTGGAGGACCAGGCGCGCCACTTGAAGGAGGCGGTGTCGGTGTTCCGGCTGGCCGATGGCGGCGCCGGTGGCATGACCATGTTGACACGCAGGACGGATTAGGCGGAACGCCGTCATCCGCCCCATGTGTTTTAGAGGTATTTCAGCCGGCCGCCGCCTGCGCCATCAACTGCGACAGCACCAGGTGCGCCGACGATACGTTGGTCGCACACGGCGTGTTGTGGACGTCGCAGGCGCGCACCAGCGCGTTGATGTCCGGCTCGTGCGGCTGCGGCGTCATCGGATCGCGCAGGAAGATCACGCAATCGATCTCGCCCTGCACCAGCATCGCACCGATCTGCAAATCGCCGCCGAAAGGCCCGGAATGCTTGCGGTCGACCTCCAGCCCCAGTTCATTGATCAAGCGCCCGCCGGTGGTGCCGGTGGCAACCAGCGTGCAGGTCGACAAAAAGGCGCGGTAGTGGCCGGCCAGCAGGATCATGTCGTCTTTTTTCTTGTCGTGGGCGATCAGGGCGATTCTGGTAGTCATTACAGGGCTTTCATAACATGAACCATTTATATGGTTTATTTGGTTTATTTATTTTTTGGACAGCAGATAAATCCCGGCCATCACCAGCGCGGTGCCGGCCAGTTGCCATGACGTGACCGGCTCGCCCAACAGCAGCGCGCCCAGGAACAACGTCGACACGGGCCCGATCATACCGGCTTGCGAGGCCGCGCCGGCGCCGATGCGCTGCACCGCCGCCATCGTCATGAACACCGGCAGCACCGTGCACAGGATGCCGTTGACCAGCGACAGGCCGTACACCTCGATCGGCTGGATCAGCGCGGAGGCCGGGCGCAGCGCGAAGAACTGGGCGACGCACGCCACGCTGGAGACGCACATCGCGTACGACACCAGCCTCAGCGCGCCGAGCCGCTTGACCATTTCGCCCGACAGCAGCAGGTAGATCGAATACGAGGCGGCCGATCCCAGCACCAGGGTCGCGCCCAGCGCCACGTCGTTGCCGCTGTTATCGAGATCGTGCAGGAACACGAACACGATGCCGCAGTAGGACGTGAGCAGCGCCAGCCACTGCTTGCGGCTGATGTGCTGCTTGAGCATGGTGGAACTGATCAGCAGCACGAAGGTCGGCGTCAGAAACAGGATCAGCCGCTCCAGGCCGACCGAGATGTACTGCAAGCCGAGGAAGTCGAGGAAACTGGACAGGTAGTAGCCGACCAGCCCCAGGCCGACCAGGCGCCATCGGTCGCCGGTCGACAGCGGCGCCTCGGTGCGCATCTTCCAGACCGCGACGGCGGCGAACACCGGCAGCGAAAACAGCATGCGGAACGCCAGCACGCTGACGGCGTCGAGTTCATAGCGGTATAAAAGCTTGGCGACGATGGCCTTGGTCGAAAACAGCACCGCGCCGCCGACGGCGATGCCCAAACCGCCCAGATAGGCAGCGCGCGCCGCGCTGCTGTTCGTTATATTTTTATCCATACCTGAATTGTAAGTCCAAACCGCCCCGGCCGCCGACGCCGGCGGCGATGGTGCACTTTTGGCATCCGGCGTTATGGTAAAATACTGCCCTCACCGCATAGCACCGCATAGCACCCGTTCTCACCAACCCCGAACAAAAAGCGCCGAAGGAACACTGAACATGGCTGGACACAGCAAATGGGCCAACATCAAGCACAAAAAGGCTGCCACCGACGCTAAGCGTGGCAAGATCTGGACCCGTCTGATCAAGGAGATCACCGTGGCCGCGCGCATGGGCGGCG
>DASVTJ010000704.1:0-15533 GCA_036387635.1 Duganella sp. | reverse complement strand
ACGCCGATCGGATAGGCCATCGAATAGCCGGTGGCCGGCGCGGCGCCGAACGCGGCCAGCGCCGCCTGCAAGGCCGCCGTGCTGGTGCCGGCGCCGGCGAAGGCGCCCAGCGCGTGCGGCAGGTCGATCGCCGGCACCGAGGTCGCCACTGCCAGCGTCAGCCCCAGCGCCGCGAGCACGGCGACCAGCGCGGCCACATTGGCCTTCAGGCCTTCCGCCGTGCTCAGGCCGCGGAAAAACTGCGCGCCATAGGCGATCCCGACGCCGTACAGGAACAGCAGCAGCCCCAGGTTGCCCAGCATCGACGGCAGCACCAAGGTGGGAGCGAAAGCGCCGAAGGCCAGCCTGACAAACAGGACCGCGCCGGAGCCGAGCGAGAGGCCTTTGACGCTGAGCGACCCGAGCAAATAACCCACCGCGATGGTGAGGAACAACGCGAGCAAAGGCTGGCTGGTGAGAAACACGCTGATCGCGGTCATCGGCCCAGTCGCTTTCAATTGGATTTTAAGTACCGCGATTCTAATGCCCAGTCGGCTTTAGCGGCGGTATTTGTTTACATCCAACCTCGCGCAGTCTCCAATCACTCGCCGCCGTCTTCAAGAACGCCATGGCGCCCCGCCGGCACTAGTAGATCGACGCCTTCTTGGCGGTGTTGGCGATGCCGTACTGGTGGTACCAGACGGTATTGCCCCAGTCCGTGGTGGTGGACCAGCCGGTCATCAGATCGAGCCAGGCGTTGTCGCCATCGTTGCCTTGCGTCGACCACGCCACATAGCCGACGCCGAATTGCTGCGCATATTGCATCAGCAAAGGCGCGTTGACTTTGGAGCCGAGGTTGTTGTTGCCGTCCTTGTAGTTGTAGCCGAACTCGCCGATCAACAACGCCAGGTTGTTGCTCTTGTAGTTGTTCATCATGTTGTAGATGTCGTTCGAGTTGTTCAGCGTGCTGTAGGCGTGCACCGAGAACAGCAGGTTGTGCCGGGGATCGTGGTTGAGCAAGTCCCAGCCATGCGCCAGGCCGGCGCTGAAGTCGCCACCCCATTTCGGGCTGTCGATGACGATCGTCGTCGTAAAGCCGGCGTTGCGGATGGTGGTGATCGGCTGCATGTAGGCGTCGCGCCACTGCACCGGTGTCATGCTGTTGTCGCCCCATTCGTTGGCGATGTTGATCATCATCGTGCGCTCGTGCTTTTTGAGGACGGCTGCGACATCGCCACGGACCCAATAGTTGGCCATGTCTTGAAGGATCGCGGTGCTGTTGCTGCCGGTGCCGTCATGCAGCTCGACGATCGACACCATCTTCTGCGCCTCAATGGCGGTCAGGATCTGGTCCAGCCGCGCGGCGCTGCCGGCCATGTTCCAGACCACGCGGATCAGATTGGTTTTGCGCGCGGCGAGATTGCCCAAGACGTTGTACGACTGCGCGTCGAACCACGCGTGCGGATTGTTGACGCCGCGCGCGATGAAGGCGTTGCCGTTGGCGTCCTTCAGCACGCTGCCGGCGACCGTAAAACCCTTGCCCGCCTTGACGACGACCTTGCAGGAGCGGCCGTTTTCCCAGCCCCAGCCGTCACCGTCCGGATCGGAAGCGGCGCTCGCGCAATCGGGTGCGGTCGCTGCCACCACCACCTGACAGGACTGGCCGTTCTCCCAACCCCAGCCGTCGCCATCGGGGTCGGACGCCGCGCTCGCACACGTGGGCGCGGCCAGCGCCTGCCCCATCGACGACAACACGATCGCACCGGCGATCAACAGCTGCTTGATAGACTTTTTCATCTCGCTCTCCGAATATTTTTTTAAGGGATCTCCCTCTTAATTATAGGGAAGCGGATGAGGTCAATCTCCATTGCGGCAGTTATTGCAGGCAGTTTAGCGCCCGACGCGCTAAACGCCGGAAACCTGCTTACTCGGTCAGTTCGATGGTGCCGCGCAGACGGATGTCGTTCGACGCCGCGCCCACCATCAGCTGGAACTGGCCCGGCTCGGCAACCCACTGCAGCTTGCGGTTGAAGAACGCCAGCGTGTCGCGACCGACCGTGAAGCTGACCTTTTGCTGCTGGCCCGGCGCCAAAGTGACCTTCTGGAATCCCTTGAGTTCCTGCAGCGGGCGCACGCTGGAGGCGACCGGATCGCGCAGGTACAGCTGCACCACCTCGGCGCCCGGCACGCGGCCGGTGTTCACCAGAGTGAACGACAGCGTGATGCTGCCGTCGGCCTTCATCGCGTTCTGGCTCAGCCGCAGATCGCGGTAGGCGAAGCTGGTATAGCTCAGGCCATGGCCGAAAGCGTAGCGCGGCGTGTTCGGCGTATCGATGTAAGCGGAGCGGTAGGCGATGTCGCGTTCGTCGCTCACCGGGCGGCCGGTCTGGTATTGCTGGTAGCTGATCGGGATCTGCCCCTGGTGGCGCGGGAAGGTCGCCGGCAGCTTGGCCGACGGGTTGACGGCGCCGAACAGCACATCGGCGATGGCGTTGCCGCCTTCGCTACCGGGCAGCCACGCGTACAGGATGGCGTTGGCGTCGTCGGCCACGTTCTCGAAAATCAGCGGGCGCCCGGCCAGGATCACCACCACCGGCGTTTTGCCGGCGGCCTTCAGCGCCGCGAACAGCTGGCCCTGGCGGCCCGGCAGGCCGATATCGGCGCGCGATTTGGCTTCGCCGCTCATTTCCCACGACTCGCCGACGGCCAGCACCACGACGTCGGCGTCGCGCGCGGCGGCCAGCGCGGCGGCGAAGCCGTCCTCGGTGGCGCAGGCGACGTCGCAGCCGGCGGCCAGCGTCACGCGCGTGCCGGCGCCGGCCTGCGCGCGGATCGCGTCGACCAGGCTGACTACGTTCGCCGCATCCGACTTGACGATCCAGCCGCCCTCGAGATCGCGGCGCGCGTCCGCCAGCGGGCCGATGACGGCGATCGATTTGACGCCGCGTTTGAGCGGCAGCGCGCCGCCCTCGTTTTTCAGCAGCACGATGGACTTGGCGGCGCTCGCGCGCGCGGCGACCCGGTGCGCGGGGTCGCTCATGGCTTGCTTTTCGCGCTGCGGGTCGGAGAAGCGGTACGGATCGTCGAACAGGCCCAGCTCGAATTTTTTGGTCAGCACGCGCCGCACGGCGTCGTCCACCAGCGCCACGTCGACCTTGCCGGCGCCGACCAGCGGCGCCAGCGACGACGTATAGGCGTTGCTCTCCATATCCATGTCGCTGCCGGCGGTGATCGCCTTGGCCGCCGCGTCGGACAGATCGCTGGCGTAGCCGTGCACCACCATCTCCTGCACCGAGTTCCAGTCGCTGACGACGAATCCCTTGAAACCCCAGGCGCCTTTGAGGATGTCGCGTTGCAGGAAACTGCTGCCGGTGGCCGGCACGCCGTTGAGCGTGTTGAACGAATTCATGAACGTGGCCGCGCCGGCGTCGAGCGCGGCCTTGAACGGCGGCAGATAGGTTTCGTACAGCAACTGGTCGCTCATGTCGACGGCGTTGTAGTCGCGCCCGGCGATGGCGGCGCCGTAGGCGGCGAAGTGCTTGGCAGTGGCCATCACCGAACTGGTGCCGCCCAGCTTGGCACCTTGGAAGCCGCGCACGCGCGCTTCGGCGATGCGGCTGCCGAGGTAGGCGTCCTCGCCGGCGCCTTCCATCACCCGGCCCCAGCGCGGATCGCGGCCGATGTCGACCATCGGCGCGAAGGTCCAGTGGATGCCGGCAGCGGACGCCTCGCGCGCGGCGATGCGCGCCGATTGTTCGATGGCCGGCAGGTCCCACGACGCCGCCTCGCCGAGCGGCACCGGGAAGATGGTGTGGTAGCCGTGGATGACGTCGAGGCCGAACAACAGTGGAATCTTCAGGCGCGACTGCATGGCGATGGCCTGCACGGCGCGCGTGTCGGCCGCGCCCTTGACGTTGAGCATCGAGCCGACCTTGCCGGCGCGGATATCGTTTTCCAGGTTGCGCCGCAGCGCCGACTCCGGGCCGGTGATGAATTCCTTGTCCGACAGCTGGTTCAGTTGGCCGACCTTCTCGTCGAGCGTCATCTGGCGCAGCAGCGCCTCGACCCGCCCGGGGATGCCGGCGTTGTCGACCTTGTCGGCCGCGCAGGCGGCGTTCGTCATCAGCGCGAGCAATATCGCGGCGGCCGGGTTTGCGATCCAGTTGCGTTTCATACAGTCTCCGTGAAGCATGTTATTTTATGGGCAAAATGTTTCGCAAATATACACGTAAAAATCGAGCGGGCTAAACCGTTTTCAACTATTTTAGGAAACGGTTCCAGCACCTCGCCGCCGACGGCGTCGCCGGCATAACGCGCGATATGGTCGAGTGCCTTGCCGAAAAAAGGATACATATGAAAACCGTCTTGGTGGCCTGTGGGTTCGCCGGCGGCCTGACTTACCTGTCCTTGCTGGTGCCAGGAAGCTTCACCGCGGTGTGTTCAAACATTGGAAAGCCAATATACTGCCCGGTTCTGGCCTATGGCTTTCCGCTGCCATTCCTGGTTGACAACCAAGGGATATCGCCGGTCGGTTCCGTGGCCCGCGATCCTTTATCCTTGTTAGTTGGAGAGGATGACATGTTGTGGTCGCGCCTGGCATTGGCGATGGTGTTTTGGCTGACGATCGTCGTAGCAGGCTGGGCTGCCTGGCGCCGCTGGCGCCGGCAATAACGCCGCCGCGCGGTGCGCTCGGCAATGTGCGTCCCGTGCCAAAATATGCGCGGAGACACCGCGAAGGATGCGTATGACACAAGAACTCATCTGCACCATCGGCCATTCCAACAGGTCGATCGACGACTTCATCGAGCTGTTGCGACAGAACGGCATCATCTGCCTGCTCGACATCCGCACGATTCCCAAATCGCGCCACAACCCGCAATTCGGCCAGGACCGACTGGCGGCTTCGTTAGCCGAGCACAACATCGAATACCGCTATCTGCCGGGCCTTGGCGGCCTGCGTCGCGCACGCGGCGATTCCCAAAATAT
This sequence comes from Duganella sp., assembly GCA_036387635.1. Taxonomy (GTDB): domain Bacteria; phylum Pseudomonadota; class Gammaproteobacteria; order Burkholderiales; family Burkholderiaceae_D; genus Rugamonas. The sequence goes on along the minus strand of DASVTJ010000704.1, from coordinate 10,568 downwards.
CGGTTGGCGTAACATGTCGTTTCGTGGCTACGCCGACTACATGCAAACGGATGAGTTTGTAGCCAACGTCGATGCGGTGATCGAACTCGGCAGCGGCAAGCCCTGCGCGCTGATGTGCGCCGAAGCGGTGCCGTGGCGTTGCCACCGCTCGCTGGTGGCGGACGCGTTGCTGGTGCGTGGCGTGCGCGTCCACGATATCATCGATGCCCGCCAGCGGCGTCCGCACAAACTCACGCCGTTCGCCCGCGTGGAGGGATTGCGCATCACCTATCCGCCCGAACCGACGCTGGAATCGGACGATAAAGATCAGGGTCAAGTCTGACATTCGGACACGGCCCCAGCTGTAGCTTCGGGTAATGCCGACTTCGTGTCCGATTGTCAGACTTGCCCCCCTGTTTCAGTCGTGCCACACCCATCGGCGGGATTGACTACAATGATTCGCAACCGCATCGTACGGGGAGACAATCATGACTGTGGACAGCCGCAAGCCATCGGCGCCAGCCGATTACAACGAAGCCGCCATCATGGGCGGCCTGTACGGCGACGGCTTTATCGCCTGCAAAGGCGCCTTTACCCGCGAGTGGGTGGAAGAGCTGGGCGCCGATATCGCCGTGCTGTTCCAGGAGGCGCTGGCGCGGCCGGGCGGCGCGCTCGCCCGTGGACCGAACCGCTATTATGTCGAGATCCACCCGGAGCGCCTGCGCGGCTTCGTCGATATCGTCACGCACCCGTGGGTGGTGGCGGTCTGCCGCGCCATCCTGGGGCCGGATTACCGCATCGTCGAGGCCGGCTTTGACGTGCCCGGTCCGGGCGCGCTGCACCAACCTTGGCATCGCGACTTCGCCACGCCGGAGGCAACCCTGCAAGGCCGGCGCCTAAATTCGCTGGCCTTCAATATCACAACGGTGGACGTGACCGAAGACATGGGTCCGTTCGAGATCGCACCGGGCACGCAGTGGGACGATCTGGCCGGCGGCGACCCGATGTTCCCGGCGCGCGAATTGTGGCCCCGCTACGAGGCGCTGGCCCAGCGAAAGCTGGCGCGGATGGGCGACATCTCGGCGCGCTCGGCGCTGACCATCCATCGCGGCACGGCCAACCAGTCCGGTAAATCGCGCCCGGTGTTCGTGCTCGGCGTCGACGCTCCGGACGCCCGCAACGCCGACAAGCACGATCTGCAACTAACGCGCGGCTATTACGACAGCTTGCCGGACAAGGTGCGACGGCACATCACATGCCGTGTGGTCGAGACGCTCGACCCGATCATGCAGGGACACACGATCGATGGCTTGTTGACGGGCGTGTCGCCGGGTGAACGGATGGGAATGGGCGGCTGAGCAGCCGCGTTGCCGTTAAGATCCAGCGCGCACCTGTTCCACCAAGCCCGGCAACTCAGCCATCGATCCGAACACCAGCCGCACGCCGGCGTCGCGCAGCCGCTGCGCCTGGTCCGCCGGACTGTGCGGGCCGCCGGTAAAGCCCAGCACCACTGCGCCGGCCGCCACGGCCGCGTGCACGCCGGTGATGCTGTCCTCGATGACGACGCAGTTGCCCGCGCTAACGCCCATGCCGGCGGCGGCCATCAGGTACACGGCCGGGTCCGGTTTTGGACGACCGGCGAGATCGGCCGTGTACAAGCCGCCCGTGAACAACGAGATCAGCCCGGTGCGTTGCAGCAGTCCTTGCACGCGCGCCGCGCGGCTGTTGCTGGCCACCGCCTTCGGCAGCGCGATCGCTTGCAGCGCCGCGTGCACGCCCGGCACCGGTTGGGCCTTGCCGTCGCATTCGGCTTCGACCACGCCGCGCATGACGGCCAGCTCGGCCACGGTCGGTTGCGGCAGGCCCAGCTCGGCGCACACGCCCAGCACCAGGGCCTCCAGCTTCAGCCCCAGCCGTGGGCGGATCAACGGCAATACGCGCTCGCGGTCGCCCGCGATCGGCGCCAGAAAGTCGGCCAGCGCTTGCAAGGCGATCGCCTCGCTGTCGATCAGCACGCCGTCGCAGTCGGAAATCAAGTGGGTGATGGTCATGTCGACGCCTTCTCGGTCGAAACGGTCGGTTGAGCCCGTTGGGCCGGTTGGGCCGGTTCCGCCGATCGGGCCGATTCGGCTTCCGCGGATGTCTGGCGCGGCGGGAACATGATCGTCTGGGTCGGGAAGGCAAGGCTGATCCCGGCCGCTTCGAGCTGTTCGTAGATCGACAGCAGCAACTCTTCACGGATGATCACCTGCACGTCGAATTCCGACACGTCGATATAGGCGAACACTTCGATATTGAAAGCGCGGTCGGTGATGTTGCCCAGCCGCGCGCGCGCGCCTTCGGCCATCTGATCATGACTGGACAGCACGTTCTGAACAATCGCAATGGCCTCGCGCAGTTTTGCCGACGTGGTGGCGTAGGCGATCGCGATCACCGGATTGAACAGGAAACGGTCGCGCTCGGCGAAGTTCTCGATCTGCCGCGCCGACAAGTCGCCGTTAGGAACGGTCACGACGGTGCGTTCGCCGGTGCGGATGCGCGACGAGCGGATACCGACGTCCTCCACCGTGCCGACCACATCGCCGACCTTGACGAAGTCGCCCACCTGCAGCGGGCGGTCGGCGATGATGGTCACGCTGCCGACCAGGTTTTCCACGGTTTTCTGGGCGCCCAACGCCAGCGCGATACCGCCGATACCCAGCGCCGCGATGCCGGTGGTGACGTCGATGCCGAACGTGCCGAGGATGCCGATGGCGGCAAAGGTGAGCAACAGGAACTTGACCGTGCGCCGCACCAGGATGATGACGGAAACGATTTGGCGGCGCTGGTGGCGCTGCATGCGCGTGACAGCGAGGTCGGCGATGCCGTCGACCAGCCGCAGGCCGAACCAGACCACCGCGATGGCGGTGACGATGCCGGTATAGCGCAGCAAGGTCTGGCGCGCGACGATGGAGACGGGCAATTGATCGGCCCAGTTATAGAAGACGGCGACCGCGATCAGCAGGCTCACTGGCGGCATCGCCGCCTCGAAGAACCGGTAGCCGCTGCTGGCGGCCGGATCGGACACCATGCGGCGCCCGATGGTGACGGTGAGCACCGAGAAGATCCACAGCCCGCCGAAGATGATCACGCCCAGCCCGAGCAGGATGGCCCAATCCTTGAGCGGCGCGCCGGCGACAAAATACTCGTCCTGCCTCGGTGCCTGCGCCACGGGCAAACGCCTGCTCGCCGCCGCGAGCTGGCTCAGCGTCTCTTTCGACACGCGCCATACGTGACGCTCGCCGTCCTGCCCGCGCGTGAGCAGAATCGGGATTTTCTTGTCCGCCAGCGTGACTTCACCGATATTCTCCTGGTCGGCGGCCAGGTCGTCGTCAAGCTCGCCCGCCTCGGCGTTCGACAGGACGGCGAATGGCTTGAGCGAGCCGTTATTGTCCAGCAGCGCATGGAAGGCGCGCGCCTGGCTTGCCGCCGCCAGCTGCTGCCGGCTGCCGCTGGACGCGGGCAGATCGAAGTACAGGGCGGCGCGGTCGTAATCGAGTTCGCCCAAGGCGCCGATCAGGCCGGCGACCATGGAGCGCGGCGTCTCGCGGCCCAGTATGTCGGCCGGGATGGCGGGCGCCTCGGCGGGTTCTTTGGCCGGTGCGGCCATGCCCATGGGCGCGGCCACCGCCAACAAAAGCCAGATCAGGAAGCTGTGATAAAAACGCATACGAAGAAATACTCCAATACTAAGACGGTGGTGCGAAATGCGGAGGGCGCCGTGCGGTGGCGCCGTGACACCGTGACGCCGATGCCAGCCGTGTAGCTAGCGGATACGGGTAGATGTCAGAGTGCAAAGTCTAGCACCGGGGGCGGATCAGCCACGCACAGTTGATGAGCTGCAACGTGAACCGGCGGGTTCGAGTCGCTCCGATTGCCTACGCCCGTCCGCCACCGAGCCCGGCGCAGGACGGCTCCGAATCCGACGGCACGCCCAGCGCTTTCCGAGCATGGCCTGCGGTGCGGCGGCGCCCTTTTTGGTATGCTCGAATCGGAAGCGCTGCATGGAAAACGCATGGAAATCCTGATACTCGCCAGTCTCATCGTGCTCAACGGCCTGTTTGCGATGTCCGAGATCGCCTTGGTCACCGCACGCAAGGTCCGCTTGAAAAAGCTCTCGTCCGAAGGCGACAAGTCTGCGGCGGTCGCCCTCAAGCTGGGCGACGAGCCGACCGATTTCCTGTCGACCGTACAGATCGGGATCACCTCGATCGGCCTGCTCAACGGCATCGTCGGCGAGGCCGTGCTGGCCGCCCCGCTCTCGGCATGGCTGCAATCGATGGGCGTGGCGAAAGCCAGCGCAAACATCGGCGCAACGGCCGGTGTCGTGGTGGCGATCACGTATTTTTCCATCGTCATCGGCGAGCTGGTGCCCAAGCGGCTCGGCCAAATCGCACCCGAGGCCATCGCCCGGCTCGTTGCCCGGCCGATGCGGCTGCTGGCGTTGGTGGCGCGCCCCTTCGTCGCCTTGCTCTCGGTCTCGACCCGCTTCGTGCTACGCGTCATGGGCCTGAATCAGGACGAACAGCCCGCCGTGACCCAGGAGGAAAATCCATGAAGTGCTGCAAGAAGGCTCGGAAGCCGGCGTCATCGAACGCGACGAGCATGAAATGGTACGCAACGTGTTCCGGCTCGATGGACGGCAGCTCGGCTCCCTGATGGTGCCCCGCGCCGACGTGGTGTGGATCGACATCAACCAGCCTACGGAGGCGAATCTGCGCCGCCTGATCGAATCGGAGCATTCGCGCTTCCCCGTTTGCGATGGCGGCCTCGACAAATTACTGGGCGTGGTGCACGCCAAGCAGGCGCTGGCCCGCGTCGCGCAAGGGCGGGCGCCCGATTACGCGGCTAACCTGCATCCCGCCATTTATGTGCCGGAAACGCTCACCGGTATGGAGTTGCTGGGCCAATTCCGGGGCAACAACGCGCAGATGGTGTTTGTCGTGTCCGAGTACGGGCAGGTCGAGGGCATTGTGACGTTGCACGATATGCTCGAAGCGGTCACCGGCGAATTCAAGCCGCGCGATGCCGAGGCGGCATGGGCGGTGCGGCGTGACGACGGGTCATGGCTGCTGGATGGCGCCATTCCGATTCCGGAGATGAAGGACCGCTTGACACTGAAGGCGGTGCCGGAAGAGGAAAAAGGCCGCTATCAAACCTTGAGCGGCATGATGATGCTGCTTCTCGGGAGAGTCCCGGCAACCGGCGACCATGCCGACTGGGAAGGCTGGCGCTTCGAAGTCGTCGACATGGACGACAAGCGCATCGACAAGGTGCTGGCCACGCCGCCGTGCGACGCTGCAAATGCGACTGCAGACGCCGATAAAGAGCACGCCGCCAATCAGGAATAACCGGCAACCGGATCAAGCGATCGGCGGCAATAAATCTCCACAATCTCGCGCTACGGGCGGCGCCGCGACACGATAAACCGTTCGAGCTCGGCCGCCGCATGTTCGATATGCCGCTTCAGGAGGCTTGCCGCCGCCTTCACCTCGCCGATTTTGCACAGCCGCACAAGTTCCGCGTGCTCCTCTTCGGCGCGGCGGCAGCTCTCTGCGCTCATCGACAATTGCAGGCGCGTGTATCGATCGGTCTGCTGCAACAGGCTGGCGACGATCGCTAGCGTGCGCGGCTGCTCCGCGCGCGACATCAGCAAGTCGTGCAGTCTCGTGTTGAGTTCGCCCCATCGCGTCGGATGTTGCGTGTGCAAAGCTTGTTTGTATTCGGCGAGGATGGCGTCGATCTGGGCGAAGTCGGCAACGGTCAGCCTCGGCGCGGACTTTTTCAGCAGCAGCGGCTCCAGCAAACCGCGCAGCATGAACAGCTCGCTGATCTCGCCGATCGACAGCTCCGACACCACCGCGCCCTTGTGCGGCACGATCCTGACCAGGCCCTCGCCTTCAAGCTGGACCAGCGCCTCGCGCACCGGAATGCGGCTAATGCCGAATTCGGCCGCCAGCGCGTCCTGCCGTAGCTGGAATCCTTCCGGCAGGTCGCCGCTCATAATCTTGCGGCGCAACGCGTCCGCCGCCTGCTCGGCGACAGTGGTCACGGCGAAGCGCGGAGCGGCGGACTTGGCAACGGCGTTGGCAACGGCGTTGACGGCGGCGTTGGGGTTGGCGGGGGAATCCATGGCGGCTTTCGGTCAGATGTCCGGGCACACGCCCGGACTTTTCAGGCGGCAGTATAAATGATATCGGCGCCCCGCCTTGGCGCCCCGCCTTGGCGCTCCGCCTCAAACTAACCGCCGCCCTTTGCCATGCGCCTTACGCGGCGACTTCCTTCGACCAGCCCGCGTACCAAGTACGGAACAGGTTGTACTGCGTTTCGGCGTAGCGGCGCTGGCTGTCGCTGAGCACATCGGTTTCGTTGAAGTGCAGCGTGTATTCTTGGTCGCCATTGAGGACCATCAAATATTTGTAGTACAGCACCAGATCGGTGCCTTCGTCGAACGACGACAGCACGGCCAAGGCGGACTCCAGCTCGCGCGCCTGGCGTCGGGCGACGACATCGCCTTTCACCGCCTTGCGGCACAGCTGGACCAGTTGCAGCACTTCACGCGGCAATGCGTTGCCGATGCCGGTGATGGCGCCGGTGGCGCCGCAGTTGACGAAGCCGTGGAACACCTGCGTGTCGACGCCAGCCATCAAGGTGACGTTTTCATCCTGGCTGGTGATGTGCTCGGCCGCGTAACGCAGATCGACGGCGCCGCCGAACTCCTTGAAGCCAATCAGGTTGCCATGCTTGGCGCGCAGTTCGAAGAACAGGTCGGCGCGCGTGGCGAAGCCATAGTATGGGCTGTTGTAGATCACGCTCGGCAGCGACGGCGCCGCGCCCAGCACTGCGGAGAAGTGGGCCTTCTGCGCCGCCGGCGAAGCGCCGCGCGACAATACGCGTGGGATCACCATCAGTCCGCTGGCGCCGACCTTTTCCGCGTGCGCGGCGTGCGACACCGCTTCTTTCGAATTCACCGCGCCGGTGCCGACGATGGTCGGTACGCCGGCCGCGACCAGGCGCGCCACGCCTTCCTGCCGCTGCGCTTCGGTCAGCAGCGGCCAGTCGCCCATCGAGCCGCAATACACCACCGCGCTCATGCCGAGATCGACCAGCTCGCGGCCCTTTTTCACCAGCGCGTCGAAGTCGGGCATCCGCTCGGCGGTGCACGGTGTCATCAGGGCCGGAATGGTGCCGGTAAAGATATTGTCGCTCATGGTGCTTCCTTCAATTGTTGTCAGGTGGTTTGAAAAGGTGGACGCGCTGCCGATACCTCCCGTGCGAGGCGGCGTCGCCGCATTACCCGGCAATAGTAAATGTTTTGGATATTTTATACAATATTAAAAATAAAACTTACCCCGCATCGAGGCAAGTCTTTGATTTCTATAGGAATGAGAGCGGGCCGACGCGACCACCGCGCCAACTATTGGGCTATTTTTATCCAGCGCGAGCCTTGCCGACTGCTCTCCATCGCCGCGTCCATGAACTTCAGACCGGCAACGCCGTCGTTCACATCCGGCATGTCGTCCGTTCCCTGCGGCCTGGCCTGCCCGGCGTCGATCGCATGGATTTGCGCGGCAGCATCCAGGTACAACTGAGCGAACGCTTCCAGGTAGCCTTCCGGGTGGCCGGACGGCACACGGGTGGCCGCCTGCGCGGCCGCGCCGCGCACCCGGCCGCGCGTCAGGCGCTGGGCGCAGCCGCCCTGCGGCGTCAGCCACAACTGGTTTGGATGCTCCTGCTCGAAATCGAGGCTGGCCTTGGTACCGTAGACGCGCAACCGCAAACCGTTCTCACAACCGGTCGCCATCTGGCTGCTCCACAGCATCCCGCGCGCGCCGTTGGCGTAGCGCAGCATCACCTGCACATGGTCGTCGAGCCGGCGCCCCGGCGTGAACGCGTGCAGCTCGGCCAGGATTTCGTTCGGCAGCATGCCGCTGACATAACCGGCCAAGTGATAGGCATGGCTACCGATATCGCCCAGGCAGCCATTGGGACCGGCCCGCAACGGATCGTTGTGCCAGTTGTTGCGCTGGTACTCATCGCTCTGGGTGGCCGCCTCGGCCAGCCAATCCTGCGGATATTCGACCTGCACCAGACGCACTTCGCCAATCTCGCCGGCCGCCACCATCTCACGTGCGTGCCGCACCATCGGATAGCCGGCGTAGACATGCGTCAGCGCGAACACCTTGTTGCGTTCGCGCGCCAACGCCGCCAAGGCCTCGCCCTCGGCCAGCGAGATCGCCAGCGGCTTGTCGCAGATGACGTGGATGCCAGCTTTCAGGAAGGCCGTCGCCATCGGCGCGTGCAGGTAGTTCGGCGTGACGATGGCGACCGCGTCGATGCCGTCCGCCCGTGCGGCTTCCGCCAGCGCCATCGCCTTGTAGTCGGCGTAGCTGCGCGCCGGATCGAGCCGCAGGCCGGCGGCGCTGGCGGCCGCCCGCTCCGCATCACTGGACAGGTTGGCCGCCACCAGCTCGTAACAGTCGTCGAGCCGCGCGGCGATGCGGTGCACCGAACCGATAAAGGCCCCGTCGCCGCCGCCCACCATGCCTAGTCGAAGTCGTCGTTGCACAGCCATGTCAGTTCTCCAGTCCCATCAGCGCGCGGACCTGATGCAGGTCGGCACCGCTGCCGGCAAAATCGTCGAACGCCCGCCCGGCCACGCGGATGATGTGGCTGCGGATGAAGTCCGCGCCTTCGCGCGCGCCATCCTCGGGATGCTTGAGCGCGCATTCCCATTCCAGCACCGCCCAGCCGGGGAAGTCGTATTGCGCCAGCTTAGAGAAGATCGCCTTGAAGTCGATCTGTCCGTCGCCCAGCGAGCGGAAGCGCCCCGCCCGCTCCTGCCAGCCGAGATAGCCGCCATACACGCCCTGCCGCCCGTTGGGACGGAACTCGGCGTCCTTGACGTGGAAAGCCTTGATGCGCTCATGATAAATATCGATGAAAGCCAGATAGTCGAGCTGTTGCAGCACGAAGTGGCTGGGGTCGTAAAGGATGTTGGCGCGCCTGTGGCCGCCAACGGCGTCGAGAAAGCGCTCGAAGGTCACGCCGTCGTGCAAGTCCTCGCCCGGATGCAGTTCGTAGCAGACGTCGACGCCGGCGTCTTCGAATGCATTCAGGATCGGCAGCCAGCGGCGGCCCAGTTCGGCGAACGCTTCCTCGACCAGTCCGGCCGGGCGTTGCGGCCACGGATAAAGATACGGCCAGGCCAGCGCCCCGGAAAAACTGACATGCGCCGCCAGTCCCAGCCGCTTGGACGCGCGCGCGGCGCGCAGCAACTGGTCCGTGGCCCAAGCCTGGCGCGCCGCCGGGTCGCCGCGCACATGCGCCGGCGCAAAGCCGTCGAACAACGCGTCGTAGGCCGGATGCACGGCCACCAACTGGCCTTGCAAATGCGTCGACAGTTCGGAGATCTGCAAGCCGTGCGAGGCCAGCAGCGCGATCACGTCGTCGCAATAGGCCTGGCTGTCGGCGGCCCGCTCCAGGTCGAACAGGCGCGGATCGCACGGCAGCTGGATGGCTTTGTAGCCCAGGCCGGAAGCCCAGCCGGCCAGGTTCTCCAGACTGTCGAACGGGACGTCATCGCCCATGAACTGCGCCAGGAAGATGGCCGGTCCCTTGATGGTTTTCATACGGTGCTCCTGCTTAGTGCGACAAGTTAATACGGCGAATCGGCGAAGTAGAACTGCTTGGCGTTGTCACGCGTGATCAGCACAGACGGGATCAACGTCTTGGCCGGCAACGCTTCGCCCTTGAGGCGGGCGGTGGCCGTCATCTTGATGGCGTCGTAGATGAACTTCGGCGAGTACGACACATCGGCCTGGATCAACTTGTCGCCATCGATGATTTTTTTGACGGCCGTCTTGGCGCCGGCGCCGCCGAACACTTCCTTGATGTCGGTGCGCTTGGCTTGCTCGATGGCTTTGACGACGCCGATGGCCATGTCGTCGTCGGCGGCCCAAACGGCGTCGATCTGCTTGAAGCGGGTGAGGTAATCCTGCATGACCTTGAACGCGTCGTCGCGGTTCCAGTTACCGTACTTGGTGTCGAGCACCTTGATGCCCGGATGGGCCTTGAGCGCGGCGTTGAAGGCTTCAACCCGCTCGTTGTCCAAGGTGCTGGGCATGCCGCGCAACACGACGATATTGCCCTTGCCGCCCATCTTCTTGGCAAGGTATTCGGCAGGCAGCTTGCCGAAGGCGGTGTTGTCGCCCGCGACATAGGCGTTTTGCGCCGCCGGGTTGGTCAGGCCGCGATCGACCACGGTGACGTACACGCCTTTGTTTTTCAGTTGCATGACCGGCTGCGTCAGCGACGCCGATTCGAGCGGGAAGATCACCAGCGCGTTGATCTTGTTCACCACCAGCATGTCCTGCAACTGGTTGGCCTGGTCCGGCGTGCTGGCCGCTGTCTTGATGATGATCTTGAGCGTCGGATTGGCCGCCTCCAGTTCCTTCTTGGCCTGGTTGGCCCACCAGACGATGCCGCCGGTGAAGCCGTGCGTGGCGGTCGGAATCGCCACGCCGAGCGTGACTTTCTCGGCCGCGAAG
>DASVTJ010000703.1:0-2144 GCA_036387635.1 Duganella sp. | reverse complement strand
TATTGTGTCATCGTCGGGACCAGCAACGCCGTTAACTTCACTGATGGCCTGGACGGCCTGGCGATCATGCCGACGATTATGGTCGGTTCGGCGCTCGGCCTGTTCGCTTACCTGACCGGCAGCGCGACGTATTCGAAGTATTTGTTCATCCCGCACATTCCGGGCGCGGGCGAATTGATCATCTTCTGCGGCGCGCTGGCGGGCGCCGGATTGGCCTTTTTGTGGTTTAACACGCACCCGGCGCAAGTGTTCATGGGCGACGTCGGCGCGCTGGCTTTGGGCGGCGCGTTGGGCACCATCGCCGTGATCGTGCGCCAGGAAATCGTGTTGTTCATCATGGGCGGCATCTTCGTCGCCGAAACGGTGTCGGTGATCATGCAGGTGAGCTGGTTCAAGTACACCAAGAAGCGTTACGGCGTCGGCCGCCGCGTTTTCCTGATGGCGCCTTTGCACCATCATTTTGAACAAAAAGGCTGGAAAGAGACCCAGGTCGTCGTGCGCTTCTGGATTATCACGATGATGCTGGTGCTGGTTGGACTCTCTACTTTGAAACTGCGCTGATGATTTACGAAGGCAAAAACGCACTGGTACTGGGGCTCGGAGAATCGGGCCTGGCGATGGCGCTGTGGCTCGCCCGCAGCGGCGCGCGCGTGCGCGTTGCCGATACCCGTGAGTCGCCGGAGCGTTTGCCGGCGCTGAGGGAAGCGATCGCCGATGTCGCGTTCATTGCAGGGCCGTTCAGCGCCGGCTTGCTCGATGGCGTCGACATCGTGGCCGTCAGCCCCGGCCTGGCGCCGTACCGCGAGCTGGCCGAGATCGTGCCGGCCGCCAGCGCCGCCGGCATTCCCGTCTGGGGCGAGATCGAGTTGTTCGCGCAGGCGCTGGAGGCGCTGGAGAATGAGCGCGAACGCGCCTATTCGCCCAAGATCATCGCCATCACTGGCACCAACGGCAAGACCACCGTCACCACCCTGGTCGGCCAGCTGTGCGAACGCGCCGGCAAAACCGTACGCGTGGCCGGCAATATCAGCCCGGCAGCGCTCGATGTGCTGCGCCAGGTGATCGACGACGACGCGCTGCCCGAAGTGTGGGTGCTCGAGCTGTCCAGCTTCCAGCTGCAAACCACCTTCACGCTGGAGCCGGATGCGGCCACCGTGTTGAATGTGACGCAGGACCATCTGGACTGGCACGGCGACATGCCGTCCTACGCCGCCGCCAAACACCGCATCTTCGCGGCCGACACCGTGCGCGTGCTCAATCGCGAAGACGCCACCGTCATGCGCATGGCCGGCGCCAATGGCCGCAACGTCACTTTCGGCACGGACGCGCCGATCCTGCGCGGTGATTTCGGCCTGAATAGCGAGCGTGGCGTGCTGTGGCTGGCCACGGCGATTCCGTCCGAGGAAGAGGCCGAGCCGAAGAAACGCAAGAAAAACGATCCGCCACCGCCTCCGGTCGAGTGCATGGTGAAGAACCTGATGCCGGCCGACGCGCTGCAGATTCGCGGCGTGCACAACGCCGCCAACGCGCTGGCCGCGCTGGCGCTGTGCCGTGCGATCGACCTGCCACTGGCGCCGCTGCTGCACGGCCTGCGCGACTATCGCGGCCAGCCGCACCGCGTGGAGCTGGTCGGCGCCATCAACGGCATCGAATACTACGACGACAGCAAAGGCACCAATGTCGGCGCCACCGTGGCCGCCTTGAATGGCCTGGGCAAGACCTTCACCGGCGCTGGGCAGCGCCTGCTGGTGATCATGGGCGGCGACGGCAAAGGCCAGGACTTCGCGCCGCTGGCCGAGCCGGTGTCGCGCTACGCGCGCGCCGTGCTGCTGATCGGGCGCGACGCGCCGCTGCTGCGCGCGGCGCTGGAAGCGTCCGGCGCGCAGTTGGCTTATGAGATCGAGGATTGCGGCACCGATCTGCCGCTGGCCGTCAAACGCGCCGGCGAGCTTGCACGTGGCGGCGACGCCGTGCTGCTGTCGCCTGCGTGCGCCAGCATGGACATGTTCAAGAACTACGCGCACCGCGCGCAGGTGTTCATCGACACCGTGCGCGAAATCGCCCTCGACAACGGACAGGAGATCTGATGCCGCTCCAGCTGCCGTTCCGTTTTGGCGCGAAATCGACGGTGCCGTCGATCGACA
>DASVTJ010000702.1:0-21073 GCA_036387635.1 Duganella sp. | reverse complement strand
CCCGATCGGCGGCTGGATGTTCGGCCGCATCGCCGACCGTGTCGGCCGCAAAAAGTCGATGATGATCTCGGTGCTGATGATGTGCGCCGGCTCGCTGGCCATCGCCGTGCTGCCGACCTACGCCACCATCGGCGTGGCCGCGCCGATCCTGCTGCTGCTCATCCGCATGTTCCAGGGATTGTCGGTCGGCGGCGAGTACGGCACCACCGCCACCTATATGAGCGAAGTGGCGCTGCGCGGGCAGCGCGGCTTCTTCTCGTCGTTCCAGTATGTCACGCTGATCGGCGGCCAGCTGCTGGCCGTGCTGACGGTGGTGATCCTCGAGCAATTCCTGACCGAGACCGAGCTCAAATCGTGGGGCTGGCGCATTCCGTTCGTCATCGGTGCCATCGCCGCGGTGGTGTCGCTGATGCTGCGTCGCACCTTGCAAGAAACGAGCAAGGCCGAAGACATGAACAACAAGGACGCCGGCACCCTGGCCGGCATCTTCAAGAACCACCGCGCGGCGTTCATCACCGTGCTCGGCTATACAGCCGGCGGCTCGCTGATCTTCTACACCTTCACCACCTACATGCAAAAGTATCTGGTCAACACGTCCGGCATGCCGACTAAGACGGCCAGCATCGTCATGACCGGCGCCTTGTTCGTGTACATGTGCATGCAGCCGCTGTTCGGCATGCTGGCCGACCGCATCGGCCGCCGCCAATCGATGATGATGTTCGGCGCGCTGGGCGCGCTGGCCACGTATCCGATCCTGGCTATGCTGCGTGGCAATACGAGCCCGTACATCGCATTCGCGCTCATCACCGTGGCCTTGGCCATCGTCAGCCTGTACACGTCGATCGGCGGCTTGGTAAAGGCGGAAATGTTCCCGCCGGAAGTGCGCGCGCTGGGCGTCGGCTTCTCGTACGCGATCGCCAACGCCATCTTCGGCGGCTCGGCCGAGTTCGTCGGCCTGTCATTCAAGAACGCCGGCCACGAGGACTGGTTCTTCGTCTATGTCACCGTGATGATGGTGGTGGCCTTCCTGTTCAGCATGCGTCTGCCGAAGACGCCGTCTTACCTGCACACGGATCATTGACACCGGTGAAACAACTATACGCCGGCATCGCCGCCGCCCGGAGCGCCGCTACCGCTTCCATCGAAGCAAACAACCACTGGACAGACAAGGCTGCCGCCTCGCGGCAGCAAGGGAGCCGTGCGCGCGCACCACCAAGGCCGCTGGCGCAAATTTCGAATTGACGATTTAAGGATTGGTATGACGCTCTCGGTAAATACTGTTCACACGGACGATTCAATGCAAGACCAGGAAATTCGCGCCGCAGCCGCCACCACCTTGCATCAGGCGGTTCTCGATAGCGCCGCCAAGCGACAAGAACAGATCGCCGTCATCGAAGGCGCCACCGGGCGCGAGCACTGCTACGCGTCGCTGGCACGAGACACCGCGCGCCTGGCCCAGGCCGTGTGGGCGGCCGCCGGCCCCGCCGACGGCCATACGGGCAAACTGATCGCCGTATTGTGCGAGAAGGGATACCATCAGGCGCTCGCCACGCTGGCGGTGATGCAGGCGGCCCACGCCTATTTGCCGCTGCATGTGGACTGGCCGGCGGCGCGTCTGCTCGACGTCATGGCCGAGGGCGAGGTGACGTATCTGCTTATTTCGCGCCAGAGCGCCGCCGACCAGGCGCTGCGCGCCGCGCTGTCCGCGAGCCACCGCCTGCTGGTGATCGAAGACCTGCTGGAAACGCCCGCGCCCGCACCGGTAACGCTGCCGCCGGTGCGGCCGGACGACGTCGCCTACGTCATCTTCACGTCCGGCTCGACCGGCAAGCCCAAGGGCGTGACCATCAGCCATCGCGGCGCGCTCAACACCATCGCCGCCGTCAACCGCGACTACGCGGTGGGCGCGGCGGACCGGGTGCTGGCCTTGTCCGAGCTCAGCTTCGACCTGTCGGTGTACGACATATTCGGCCTGTTGACGGCCGGCGGCGCAATCGTCTTCCCGGACCAGCGCCGCACCAAGGACGCGTCCTACTGGGCCGAACTGGTGGACCGGCACCGCATCACCATCTGGAACACGGTGCCCCAGCTTGCCAGCCTGCTGGCCGACGACTACTCCACGCGCGGCACCCGCGCCACCTCCGGCAATGCGCTGCGCCTGTTCCTGCTCAGCGGCGACAAGATCGCGCTGACTCTACCCGGCCATTTAAAACAGGCCTGTCCTCAGGCGGTGGTGGTCAGCCTGGGCGGCGCCACCGAAGGCAGTATCTGGTCGATCTGGTTCCGGATCGAAGCGGTGGCGCCCGGCTGGCGCGGCATTCCCTACGGCTACGCCATGCCGAACCAGTTGATGCTCGTGCTCGACGACGACGGCGCGCCCTGCGCGCCCGGTGTCGCCGGGGAGATTCACATCGGCGGCGCCGGCGTGGCGCTCAACTATTGGGGCGACCACGCCAAGACCGCCGCCAGCTTCGTCTTCCATCCCAAATGGGGCCGGCTGTACCGCACCGGCGACCTGGGCGCGCTCAACGCGGCCGGCTACATCGAATTCATCGGCCGCAAGGACCGCCAAGTCAAGCTCCGTGGCTTTCGCGTGGAACTGGGCGAGATCGAGGCCCAACTTGCCGCCTGCGCCGGCGTCCGCGATTGCGCCGTGGTGGCGCAGGCGCAGCATGGCGCCCCGGGGCGCCAGCAGTTGCTCGCCTATTATGTGCCGCACGACCCGGCCGACCACCCACCGGCCGCCGCCCTGCGAACGCAACTGCGAACACTGCTGCCCGATTACATGGTGCCCGAACGCTACACGGCGATCGATAAACTGCCGCTGACGGCCAATGGCAAGGTCGACTACACAGCGCTGCCGCAGCCAAGCCAGCCGGAAGCGCGCGCCATCGCCGCTCCCGGCACGGCGCTCGAACAAAGGGTGGCCGCCATGTGGGCGCAGGTGCTGGGCATGCCGGGCGACGGACCGGGCGTCGATGACGAGTTCGTCAACCTGGGCGGGGACAGTATCGACGCGATCCGCCTCGCCAGCCGGCTGCGCCAGGCGCTGCAATGCCAGATCGGTGTCGCCGACATTTTCGAGGGCAAGACGGTGCGCGCCTTGTGCCGCGTGATCGAGGCCCGGGGCCGCCAGGTCGCCACCGTCGTCGGCGAAAGCGGCGCCCTGTCCGGCGAGGTGCGCCTGTTGCCGTCGCAGCAATGGTTCTTCCAGCAGCAATTCGAGCGGCCGGCGCAATGGGGCCAATCCTTTGTCATCCGCACCCCGGCACTCGATACCAACCGGCTGCAAGAGTGCATCGGCCAACTGGTCGCGCACCACGACGCGTTCCGCCTGCGTTTCCAGGACGGCGCGCGGCAGCACTATGCGCCGGCGGCCGCGCCGCAACTGGTGCTGAGCACCGACGGCGACACTCGCGACCACGCGCGGCACTTACGCATGGTCCAGGAAGGATTCGACCTGGCCGCCGGCCCGCTCTGCCACGTCGAATACATCTCCGGCTATGCCGACGGCAGCGCGCGTATCTGTTTCCTGCTGCATCACCTGCTGATCGACACCATCAGCTGGCGCATCCTGGCCGAAGACCTCGAACAACTGTACCAAGGCGCGGCGTTGGCAGCGAAGGGCAGCAGCTGCCGCCAGTGGGCCGATGCGCTCCACGCGTACGCCGCCGCCAATGCGGCCCAGGCGGGCTATTGGCAGGCGCAACTGGCGGCGTACCGCGACCCCTTCGCCGCGCTCGACCTGCCCCACGACGACCGCGGCGCGCGCGCCGGCTTCAGCCTGAGCCAGGCCGACACCGCCCATTTGCTGCAGGACGCCAACAACGCCCATCAAACGGAGATCAACGACCTGTTGCTGTCGGCGCTGGCCGCCACGCTGGCGGAACGTTTCGGCAACCGCAGCAATGTGATCTGGCTGGAGGGCCATGGCCGCGAGGAGATCGACCCGGCCGTCGATATCAGCCGCGCCATGGGCTGGTTCACGTCGCTGTTCCCGGTCGAACTCCGGCTGGGCGCCGGCATGGGCGAGACCATCCGCGCCACCAAGCAGGCGCTACGCGCCATCGCCAACAAAGGCGTCGGCTTCGGTCCCTTGCTCGGCTACGCCGGCGCCGGGTTGCCGACCATCTGCTTCAACTACCTCGGACAGTTGGCAAAGCAGGCTGGCGCGGCCAGGCAAGGGGCCTGGAGCCTGACCGATGAAAGCATCGTGCTGCTCAGCGACGAGCGCAACCGCGACGGCTACCGCCTGGTCGTCACCGGCGTCGTGCTGAACGGACAAATGCGATTTACCGTCGACAGTTTCGCCGGGGCGGCGCTGGCAAACGGCATCGCCGACGCCTTCCGTCAGGCCCTGGCGCAGGTTATCGGCCACACCGGCGGCTAGACCCGCAGCTTCAGCGCACCACTTGCAGCTTGGTCTTCTTGCCGTTCCGGTAGGTGAACAATGTCAGCGCGGCGTTGTTCAAGTCGCCCTTGGCGTCGAAGGCGATGGCGCCCGTCACGCCCTGGTACTTGATTTTGGCCAGCGCCGGCAGGTAACGCGCCGGGTCCGACGACTTGGCTTGTTGCATCGCGGTCGCCAGCACCATCACCGCGTCGTAGGCGTACGGCGCATAGGTCTGCAACTCCAGCTTGTAGCGCTGCTTGTAGCGCGCCGTGAACGCGGCGAAAGCCGGCTCCTGCTCGGCGCTGATACCGCCCGCCACCACGCACACCACCTTGTCGTTGCCCAACGCGTCGCCGGCCATGATCGGCAGCTTCTCCGAACAGATGCCGTCGCCCGAGACGAACTTCGCCGTGATCCCGAGCGCCTTCATCTGCTTGAGCATGGTGCCGGCGACCGCATCCATGCCGCCATAGAAGATCACGTCGGGCTTGCGGGCGCGGATCTGGGTCAGGATCGCGTTGAAGTCGACCGCCTTGTCGTTGGTGAACTGGCGGCTGACGATTTGCGCGCCGCCCACTTCCTTCACGCCCTTGACGAACTGGTCCGCCAAGCCCTGGCCGAACGCGGTGCGGTCGTCGATCACCGCGATGTTGCGCGCCTTCAGCGTGCCGATCGCGTAACGCGCCAGCGCATGGCCGACCAGGTTGTCGTTGGCGACCACCCGGAACGCCGTCTTGAAGCCCTGGCTGGTGTACAACGGCGTGGTGGCGGCCGGCGAAATTTGCGGCACCCCGGCGCTGTTGTAGATCTTCGACGCCGGCACTGTGGTGCCGGAATTGAGGTGGCCGACCACGCCCACGACGCCGGCGTCGACCAGTTTTTGCGCCACCGCCGTGCCCTGCTTCGGATCGCTGGCGTCGTCCTCGGCCACCAGCACCCACTTGACCTTTTTACCGTCGATGGCCGCGCCCTTGGCGTTCAGATCGTCGATCGCCATTTGCGCGCCGTTTTCGGTGTCCTTGCCTTGGTGGGCACCCGGACCCGAGACCGGCGCGGCGCTGCCGATCTTGACGACCGTCTGGGCATGGGAAGGGGTTGCGGTGAGCGCCAGCAAACTGGCGACGGTGGTAACAATAGCGGCAGGAAATTGCATGGAAGCCTCGTCAATGGGAGTAATCCCGATTGTAATGCGGCGCCCGATAATCACTTGCACAACAGGACGATGCCAATGCCGCCCAACACCGTCCCATGCCGTGCGCAGTAGCGCCTGGCAACTTCGGCGCGGCGCGGCCTTACATTCTCAGGCCCAGCACGTTGACCAACCGGTTCAAATCCCCTTCCTCGCGCAAGATTTCCGCCAGCACTTCGGGGAGCGGCATATTGCCCCAGCGCACAGCGCGCCGCAGCAGGAACGGAGTCGGGCTGTGCGGCTCCAGGCCGACCAGGTAGTCGGCCAGCGCCTCCAGCGTCGCGTAGGCCTCATTGCGGTCGCGCCAGCAGCAGGCAAGCACGGCCACCGGCGACGCCAGCGCTGCCGCCAACGCCGCCTCGTCGGCGCCCTCCTTGTCGGCGCACCCCTCGCCGGTGATCGCATCGCCGCCAAAATGCTCCGCCCCGACTGCGGCCATCCCGGCGAGGGCCGGCGGCTGGGCGGCAAGCTGACTCGCCTGGATTTGCAGCAACACGCGGTCGGCCGCCTCCAGCACGGTGCGCAGCTTGGCCAGTTGGGGCGCCTGCTCGCGCAAGCATTCTTGCAGGAAGCCGACGATCGAATCGACGTGGTCCAGGCTGTTTTGCACGGCGGCCCGCGTGGCCGCCACTTGCGCCGCCATCGGGCTGGCGGCGGCGATCAGGTCGGCACGGGTTGGCAGCGCCTCGCCGTCGCGCCGCTGCGGCTGCGCGCCGGCCGCCATTTCCTCCACCGCCAGGCGCTCCCAGTCCGCCAGGCTCACTTGCGGCGGCCTGCAGTCGTCGACGGTCAGCAACGTCGCGTGCAGTTGAATGGCCGTGCTCAGCGTTTCGTTCAACCACTCCAGCGGCGCCAGACGGGCGTCGCAGTCGCCATCGTCGTCGATCAGCGGGTACAAGCCCTGCCAGTACCGGTGCAGCAGCGCGTCGAGCAGGCGCAAGCCCTCGCCCAGGCCGCCAAAGCCGCGCAGGCGCATCCACGCCTCCACCAGCCACACCACGGTCTGCAAATCCTTCGAACGTCCGCACAGCAGCGCCACGCACTGCCGCTCGATGGCGGCCCAGTCGGCCCGCTTGAGCGGCCGCTCCCACTGCCCCATCGGAAGACTGAGGTCGTCCTCCTCGCGCAGCAGGCGGATCTCGGTCACCGCCGCGTCGTAGCGGGCCGGCGGGCCGCAAGGCAGCGCGCCGTCCAGCGGCGCCAGCAAACGCTCGAACAGCGTCTCGACACCCTCTGCGTCCAAGACATGCGCCGACGTATCGGGCAAGGTGGCGGTCTGGTTCATAGCGGCCCGGCAAAGCTGATATACATGTTGCTGCGTGCGTTCATGATGCTGCTCCGTTCAAAAGGCGCCGTGACCGGCTAGTCGTTGGTGGAAGCCTGCGCCGGCTTGCCGTTCGCTTCCGCGCCGATGCCGGTGCCGGCCAGCTCCTGCCACGCCGGCACCTGCGTTGGAAACACCGTCGGCCAGGCCAGCGGCGTGCGTTTTCCGGGCGCGCTGACACTCAAGCGCAGGAAAACCCGCGCCCGCGCATCGGCCTGCGCCAGCGCGGCGGCGCCCTCGTGGGTGATGGGAAACTCGAACCGCAGCAGCGTGGCGCGTTCGTCGGCGCCGGGCGCGCCGGGCTGGCGCTGCGCGGCGATCATCGAAAACAAGGCCCATGGATCGTCGAAGCGGTAGATGACGGTGCGCTCGGCAACCGTCATCGCCGGCTGGCCCGGTTCCGGCCTCGGCGCGGCGGCGCCGTCGCGCGCCAGCCGCAGCGCCAGCAGCACCGGTTGGCCCGGCTCCCAGCGCAATGCCCTCGGCGCGTCGGTGCGGCGGATCGTGGCCGTGCCGATCGTCAGACCCCAGTCGATGATCTTGTTGGCTTCCACCTCGTCGGCCGTGTTGGCGCGGAATTGCACCGTCACGTCGAGGCCGCCGGCCTGCCCGTCCTCGCCGGGATAGAGCGGCGCCAGCACCTCGCGCACCCGGCCCAGCTGCTGCTCCGCCTGGCGCGCCGCCGCAGCGGCGGTCCCGGTCGCGGTGCCGGCCGGCACGGCTTCGCGCTCGGCGGCGGCGGCGGCGACGGCGCCGCGCGCGCGGTCGTACAGCTTCAGCGCCGCGCCCACCTCGTCGAGGTCGGCCGGCATGGCGCCGGCCTGGCCGGCGAACGGCAGGCGCTTGCCCAGGTCGCGGTTATACGCCTCGGCGAAGCGGTCCCAATCGGCGCGATAGCGATTGACCGCGAGCTCGCGGCAGCGCGCCTGCACCGCCCCCTGCAACATCGCCAGCCGTTCGGCGAACACATCCGTGGCGCGGCGCGGCGGCGGACGCGCGCCGCCACGCTGGGCGCAGTTGCCCACGTCAAGCTCGACGCTGCCGGCGTGCATGAACTGCTCCAGCGCCACGAGCGAGCTGGTCGGACTGCGCAGCCGGTAGCGCTGCAGCTCGTCGCCGATCGCCTTCCAGCGCGCCACGACGGGATCGTCGGCGTTGGCGCCACCCAGTTGCGCCATCACGCCATCGACCTGCTTGCCGGCCACGGTGACGAATTCGAGCTGCTGGGCCACATAAGCGTTGAGCTCGTTGGCGTCGTCGACGGCGTAGGCCTCCAGCAACGGGCCGCGCTTGCCCTGCCAGCCGCTCAACGAGCGGTCGCGCGGCACGAACACCTGCGCCCGCGTGAACAGCTCATCCATGCTCAGCAGGCGGTTGTAGGCGTCGCGCGCCAGCGCCGCGTCGAGCTCGGCGATGAGCGGCTGCGCGCGCAGCTCCTCCAGCAGGCCGCGGACCCGCAACACGCCGGCGCGCTCGGCGTCGCTGGCCGCGCTCGGCAGCGAGCTGCTCGACACGCTCAGCGCCTGCGCCAGCATGCCCTGGATGCTGGCGGCCAGCGCCAGGTCGACCATCGTGGCGGCCGGCTGTTGCAGCGGTGTCGGCAGTTGCAGATACTGGCCGGTCTGGAACGCCTGGCGGGCGCCGGCCATGTTGGCGGCGCGCTCGATCTGCGGCCTGTCCCAACTGGCGGTGGCGCGCGGCGGCAACTCGGGCAGGTGCGCCACCGCCACCTCCTTCATGTACGGCAGCGTCATCATCGTGGCCAGCGTCGCGCGCAGCGCGCTGCGCTCGGGCGTCGAGGCCCAGCTCGACTTGTCGTTGTCCCACCACAAGCCGGTGCTGCCGGCGTCGATCGGGTTGGGGTACTTGAGCATCGCCTCCCATGTTTGGATCATCCGCAAAAACCCGGCGTTGGCCTTGTCCTGGCTGTCTTTTCTGGCTTCCGGCCCGAGCAGCGCGTTGGCGCCGATGCGTGCCATCAAATCGTTGTAGCTGGCGCCCAGGCTCAGGAGCTGGGCGTTCATCCAGGCGCCCTTGCCCGGCGCCAGCTGGCCCTGCTGGGCGTCGAGCGCGGCCCGCAGCAAATTCCACTGTTCCAGCTGATCGTGCAGGACGGCGTCGCGCCGCAACGGGTCCAGCAGCTTGCGGCTGCTCTCCATCACGGTCATCTCGGACTTCATCAGCGTGTTCTCGTCGAACAGGCGCCGGTACAGGTCTTCGCTGGCCTTGCGCAGCGAGCAACGCGCCGCCTGCTGCATCGGCGCCAGCGGCGGCGGCGGCAATTGCTGCGCCGTCTCGCGGAACATCGCGGCCGTGTTCGTGGCCGTCCCGTGCAGCTCCGCGTCCAGCAACACGCGCACCACCAGCGTCAGGTCGTCGCCCGACGGCGGTATCGGCCCGTTGTCGCGCAGGCGCCGCAAGGCCGCCACCGCGTCATTGATGCGGTCGAGCCGTTCCAGATAATTGAGCATGGCGCGGTATTGCGGCAAATCGTCCAGATTGATGGCGTGGGGCGCCGGCGCGGCGGCCGTCCCGCTCCAGCCGGCCGGCACGGAACACTCGGCCACGCCGATCAACAGGCCGGACGGATCGAGCTGCGCACCGGTCAGATCGGACAGCTTGCTATCGGCAGCGCGCCGCAGCGGCTGGTACGCGTGGCGGGCGAAATCCTTTTCGAGCAGCGCTTGCACGCGCTCGTGCAGATCGTTCACCAGCGACCACGAGCCGGGCATGAAGACGGAGCCGAAGCGCCGGTCGTTGAGCTGGCCCAGGCTGATCAGCACATCCAGCACGCGCTGGCGGTTGTCGGACCCGGCGCCGGCGTCGCCCTGGACGCCGTTGGTCGACTGCAAATAGCCGCGCAGGTCGGCGCCCAGGTGCTGCAGCTGATAAGTCGCCACGCCCAGGCCGATCGCCCAGCCCAACGGTAGCGCCCACCCGGCGACATATGCGTAGCGGTTAAGCGCCGGACGCCGCAGGCGCTGCGAGCTCGCTTGCACCAGCCCGACCTCGGCAAAAATCTTGCGCTCGAAGATATCGCGCAAAAACACCGGCATCCTGGCGGCGGCGGCGGCGCCGCCGCCGTTGAGCTCCGGCGCCGCGCCCGCTACCGGCGCAACTTCGCCGGGGGCCGACACCACTCCGGCCCTGGGACCGTGCCGGCCGGACGCCATCAGCGCGGCGGCCTCGCTGGCGTCGCCGGTCAGATACATGCCGCGCAACAGGAACGGCTCGTGGTAGGCGCTCGGGCGCATCAATTCTTCGCAAAACACGGCCAGGCCGGCGCGCACGCGAGCGATCTCGCCCGGCAGCAGGAAGTAGGCGGCGCTGTCGCTGTCGGCCGGCGCCAACGCCGCCAGTTCGGCGCAGCCGTCGGCCACGGCCGCGCAGATCTGGTCGACGGCGGCGTCCACCCACTGCGAGCGGAACGGCGCCACCAGTTCATACGGCGACGCCCAACCGAGCATGGCGCGCTGCATCGATTCCGGCAACGCGGCGCCGAAACCGGCAAATCCCGGCAACACATCGCACTCGGTGATCACCAGATGGATCGGCAGCCGCAATGCCAGCCGGTTCTGCGCCAGCCACAGGCGCCGGTGGATGGCCTTGGCGCGCGCCACCAGATCGAGCCGGGCCTGCGGGTCGTCGGCCAGCATCAGCGCGCACGGCACGGCCAGCACGATGGCGTCGAACGGCCGCTGCGGCCGGTAGGCGCGGCACAGGCCGAGGAAATCATCCCACACCCCGGTACTGGTGCCGCTGTCCGGATCAGGCGAACCGAGGTGCTCTGAGTGCAACTGCACCACCACGCCGCGGTCGAAGAAATTCCAGACGATGCCCTGGGCGGCGGCGCTCAGGCTGCTGTCGGCGCTCAGCGCGCTCTGCAAGCCGGAATGCAGCAGCGGCACGTCGTGCCCGGCGCTGTCGTTGAGCAGCAAGGTCCAGGACAAGCTATAGCGCTCGGAGCGTGTGGCCAGGTTGGCCTCGATCAGCGCGACGGCGCTGCGGAACGATTGCCGCAGCGAGTCCGAGCCGAGCAGCCGCTGCCTGGCGCCGCCGTCCGCGCCGGCCTCGTGCGTGCCGCCACGCAGCGCGGAGCTGACGACGAACGCCAGTAGCACCAGCACCAGCAGCGTCACCACCGACAACACGACAATGACCAGATGGTCGGACAAATAGCTCAGCATGGCGCCACCCCGCTCGCCGTCGGGACGCCCGCCGTGCGCGACAGGGACGGCATCGGCGCCGCTTGCGATACCGATGGCAACGCCAATGCCGATGGCGGCGTCGTCGCCGGATGCAACGTCGATGCCGATGGCGATGGCGATGAAGATGGCGACGCGACCGTCGATTCCGGCGGCCGGTCCAACACCGACCGCAGCGGCCACGACTGCCACAACCACAGCGCCTCCGACACGCCCAGCATCACCAGCAGCGTCAACAGCAGCGCCGCGCCGCGACGGCTCAGCTTGGGCACCCGCCGGCCGCCGCTGTACGACAGCGTGCTGCCATAAGGCTGTTCGATCAGCACCGCGTCGCGCGCGCTCAGGTCGGCCGGCCGCTGGTAGGCGAACTGGAACAGCGCGCGCCGGTACTCGGCGATCGGCGCCAGATCGCCGGCGCCACGGTAGCGGCCCTGGAAGCCCAATGCCAGCACGTGCAAATACAGCCGCGCCGCGCCGCGCCGGCCCGGATCGCGCTCGCGCAGCAATTGATCGATCTCGGCGAACACCTGTTGCCCCGCGTGGCTGGAATTGAACAGCAGCGCCTCCAGCAGCACGTGGTTCCAATGGACGCGCCCGGCCCAGTCGGTATGCAGCAGCACCTCGTCGGCCAGCGCCGCCTTCAAAAAGCGCCCGCGCGCCACCGTATCGTCGCCGGCCTTGCCGCCCAGCCGTCCAGCCTCCAGCGCCTGCACCTCGATCAGTTGCAGCAGCTGGCGGCTGATTGCCGACGCGCCGGCGCGGCCCTCGGCCTCGCCCAGATGGAGCGCGCCCGCCACCGCGTGGTTGAGCGCGGCCACGAACGCGCGAAACTGCATCGACGCCAGGTCGTTGCCGTCGGTGCCTGTACGGCGGATGGCGCCGCTGCCGCCGCCGGCCTCGCCATCGCCCTGTGCCTGGTTCATTGTGTTCATGATCGTCAACCCTTGGTGAACAAGACGATTTCCTGCGGCATGCTGGCCTGCTGGAGATCGTGGATATTGCTGACCAGCAGATCCTGGTCGGCAACGATGAAATGCTCGGACGCGTCGACGGCGAACAAGCTCCAGCCGGCGCCGCCGCGCAGGCCCAGCTCGGGCGCGGCCTCGATCGGCTGGCGCTGCGCGCCCGGCACGCGGCGCGCCGCCAGCGAGGCCGCCACCGTGCGCGAACCGATCAGCGCGCCCTCCATCCAGCGCGCCAGGTCGCGCTCCGACCGCCCGCGCAAGCCCACCACCAAACGCTCGCCGAGCCACTCGGCGCGTAGCGGCAACACGAACGTCTGCTCCTGCAGCGAAAACAGTTCGGTCTTCCAGTCCTGGCTGACCTCTTCGACCAGCGCATGCAACCGGTCCAGCACCAGCACGAACGCGGCATGGCTATCGGCGTGCACATACGGCGGCGGCGCCGTCGGCACGGCATCGCGCGACAGCGCCGCCATCGGGCCGAGCTGCGCGCACAAGGCCAGATACAGCGGCAACGGCTGCACCGGCGGCGCGTACACCACCGCCTCGAGCAACGGCAGGTTGGCCGTCAGGCTCGACAAGCGGGCCTTCAATTCGAGCAGTGCCAGCCGGTCCTCGATGCGCGACGAGCCCAGCGCCGTCTGCCGCGCCAAAAACAGCGCCTTGCCGCGCATCTGCGCCGCCAGCGTCTGCGCGCGCTGCAAGATGACGGCGTCGGGCGGCACTTCCAGCTGCGCCGGCCAAAACGGCGCGCGCCGCACGATCTCGTTCTCCCTGCGCAAGGTCAGCAGATGCAGGGCGACATGGGCCGGCCCCGGCATTTTGCCCGCCACCAGGCTCAGATTGGCCGTCATGCGCGGCACCTCCTCGGCCAGCGCGTCGGACACCTCGTCCTCAACCAGGCCGCTGGCGATGGCGCGGAACCTGGCCGGCTGGCCCGGCAGCCGCAACGAGCGCGCGCTGCCGACCACCAGGTAGACCGCCAGCCCGCCCAACTCCAGCTCGGCGGCGTGCGGCGCCAGGTCCAGGGTCAGGCTCTGGCCCTGGGCGTCGTCGGCGTGGTAGCGCACCGCCATGCCGTCGGGCAGGATCGCCTCGACCGCGCTGATCGAGACCACGCCGTTGGTCAGGCGCGCATCGTCGAGTTGCAGGCGGCGCACGCCCCAACCGGCGGGCCGCGCCGCCAACGCGTGCCAACCGACCAGCGCGTCGACGCGCGCGCTCTCCTGCTGCAAATGCTGCGGACTCAACAGCATCCCCTCGTGCCACTGGATGCGGTCCATTAACTGTGCTTCGGCCATGACGGTGTGTCCTCGGTTAGCGGGCGGGTGCCGACGACGGATCGACGACCACCAACCCTTGTGCATTCAGTTGCAACGTATAGCCGCTGCTGTTGAGCGGCAATCGCACGCGGTGCTCGCCCGGATTGGCGTACTGCGCGAAGGCCAGCGCGGCCCAGGCGCGCTGATCCTTGAAACGCGCGCTGTCGAGCTTTATCACTTGGCCGGGCGTGATTTCCACCGCCAGCACCGTCAGCGCATCCGGATAGGTGCGCTGCAAGTCGGCGCGGCCGGCGAAGTAGCGCGCCGCCGGCATCGCGGCCAGGCTCTCGAGCATGCCCTTGTCCTTGATCAGCACCACGTCGACCGCCAGCGCGCTGTTGCCGTTGGCGTCGTCCGCCGCCGCCAGGGTCAGGCTTTTCCATTCGGGCTCGGCCGGCTTGGGCTCGCGCTTGAGCATGCCGCAGCCGGTCAACGCCAGCAGCAGCGGCAGCAGTAACAACCACGACAGCAAGCAAAGCCATCGCGACGGCAACGGCGTGCGCGGCCGGATCGCCGGGACGGCGTGTCCGCAGCGCCGACTCATCGCCACGCGCCAGGTTGCGGACGCGGCGTTCTTGGCGTCTCGCCGGGGCGCGGCGCAAGCGGCATTCACGGCATCTCGCTGGAGCGTGGAGCAAGCGGCGCTCATGGCGCCTCCCTTGGACGCGGCGCGCGCGGCGCGGCACCGGCCGCGTCCGTCGGCGCCGCCCCGGCCGAGTGCGCCTGGAACGCAGTGGCAGCGGGCGCCTGGATCGCGGTGGTGGCCGGCGCATGGCCGGCGACGCCTTCGGCGAACCGATCGGCCACGGCCTTGTCCGCCGCCGCGCCTGCCGTGCCGCGTCCCACTTGAAAGCCGAGCGCGAACAGCAAGACCAGCAGCGCCACGCTGGCGCACAGCGCCACCACCATCAGGCGCCGGGTAAGACTCAAACGGTATTCCATCGTGTCCCTCTTACAGGTGGAGTCAACAACAGCGGCAGACGCAGCGTAGCGCTCATGGCACTATCACCGTCGTCTGGCCCGGCATACAAATTTCGATCACGCCGCCGGCGGTGCACATCAGCTTGGACGAATTGTTCAACGCCGGCAGGTTGCCCAGCAAAACCGTCGGCGCGCCCGGCATCCACGGCGCCGCCGTCATCGGAACGCACGGCATCGGTACCAGCACGCCCAGCGCCGCCGCCGTCGCCGCCGCCACCGTCGGATTGGCCAGCGACGTGCACATGCCGAAAGGCAGAATGTTGACCATCGGCTTGTTGTCCATGACGTTGGCGTCCGGCATGACCGTCGTCACCTGACTGGCCGGCAACACCATCAAGGTGCCGGGCGCCAGCCCGAACGAGCATTTGAGCATCGCTCCACTGCAAACCTGTTGTGCCATCAGTCCCCCCTCAGCAATCGTTTGATGCGCTCGAACAAGGCCGGCGCCGCCTCGGCGTTGCCGATCCGCGCACCTTGGGCGTCGAAGCGCACCGGCGCGCCCAGCGGCACCCCGTCGCGGTATATCACCTCTTCCATCAGCGCGCCGCTGGGCCAATAGCGCCGCAGCGGCCCGTGCAGCAGATTGGCGCGGTAGGTGCAGCGCTGCACCACCAGCCCCTCGGCGTCGTAGTCGATCGACTCGCCCTCGAGCAAGCCGGCGCGGTAGACCGAGCCGCGCACCTGCCGGCCCTCGTGATAGAAGATCGCCGGCCCTTCGACCTGGCCGGCCACCAGGTGCAGCCGCGACGTCATCTGGCCGGCCTCGTCGAACGACAGCGACGGCCCGCTGGCCACGCCATCGGCCATGGTCTGCGCCGTCACGCGGCGGCCGTGGATGAAGGTTTCGACCAAACCGTGCACCGTGCCGCGCTGGAAGGCGCTGCGCTGGATCAGCACGCCGTCGGCGTCGTACAGCGCCATTGGGCCGTGCAGCTTGCCGTCCTCGAAGTGGGCCGTCATGGCCGGCTGCCCGCCGGCGCCGAATTGTTCCAGTGGCCCATGCAACACGCCGCCGGCCATGGTGCTGCGCAACAGCAACGCACCGTCGGCGTCGTGCTCCTCCAACAAGACCGGCGCGGCGGGCGGCGCTGCATCGGCATCGGCAGCGGCAACGGTCGACGGCAAAATGGCATCCATCTAGTTCACCTTCGCCATGGCGCCCTTGAGCGTCAACATCGCGCCGGCCTCGACGGTTTGGGTGGCGTCGGCTTTGCTGTTGATGATCGGCGCCTTGTTGTCGATTTGCAGTCCCGCCTGGTTCAGCAGCGATTTGCCGGCCTTGTTGCTCAGATTGGTTCCGGCGTCGGCCAGCACCTCGGTTCCGGCCTTCAGCGTCAAGCCGGTGCCCGCTTCCAGCGTCGCCGCCGCTTCGGATACCAGCTTGATCGCGCCCTTGACCGTGACCGTCAACGTGCCGTCGATGGTCAGCGCGTAATTGCCCTTGACCCGGTGCGTGAAGGCGGCCTCGTTGACATGTTCCTCTGCGCCGGTGACCGTCACGGCCCGCGTGCCGGCGACCTTGTGCGTTTCCTTGCCTTTTTTCAGCTCGACAGTCCGGTCGCCTTCGTCCAGCGTGTGGATTTCCGCGCCCTTCTTGAGCGTGGTGGTCAGGGCGTTTTCGATCTCGACCAGCATGTCCTTCTGCGCGTGCAGATACAGTTGCTCGGCGTCCTTCTTGTCCTCGAAACGCAGCTCGTTGCCGGCCGTGCCCTGCTTGGACGAGCGCGTGCGCAGAATCGACTGGGTTTGATTGGCCGGCAATGTCGCCGGCGTCGTGTTGTTGCCGTTGTAGACGCAACCGGTCACCAGCGGCCGGTCGGGGTCGCCGTTCAGATAGCTGATCACCACCTCGTGCCCCACGCGCGGCAGAAACAGCGCGCCGAAGCCCTTGCCGGCCGACGCCTGCGCCACCCGTATCCACGGCGCCTTCTGGTCGTCGATCGCGTCGCGGTCCCACGGAAAGCGCACCTTCACGCGCCCATGCTTGTCGGTCCAGATTTCCTCGCCGGACGGCCCCACCACCACCGCCGTCTCGCACCCGGCCGCGCGCGGGCGCGCCAGCTGCACCGGTGGGCGAAACGGCACGGCCGCTGGAAACGCCTCGAACGAATTGCTGTACAAGTCGCCGCTGGCGGTGTGGTGCACGCGCCGCAGCACAAAGCTGGCGTTGAGCGCGGCGACAAAATGGCCGCTGAGCGCGAAGCGGGTACCGGCGGCGAACGGATAGCAATAGCTGTCGCCGCGCAAGACCTCGGCGCCGGCCTGGCTCGCCTCCACGCGCAGCTGCGCCAACGCCTTGGCCCCCGCCACGCTCGGGTGGCCGGTGGCGAAATCGTAACTCGCGCCGCTGCCGGCCTGCGCCGCGTGGTCGCCTTGCAGCGATGTGTCCGGCGTGACGAAATCGTAATCGCTGACGACGGCCTTCTTCATCACCACCCGCCGTTCGTGGGCGAAGCGCGACACCGTGTCGAGCGGATTGAGCGCGCCGGTCGGCGGCCAGAAGCGCACCTTGGCGCAGCCCGGGCACTCGGCGAAGTGATCGTTGGCGTCGGCCAGCACCATCGTGTGGCCGTCGGCGGCATAGGTGAAGAAGTAAAAGATGCCGGCCTGCTCCATCAGGCGCGAGATGAATTCGAACGCCGTCTCGTCGTACTGGACGCAATAGTCGCGCATGGCATAAGTGCCGCTCAGCTTGGAGTCGAAACGGATGCCGAACGCCGTCAACACGTTTTTAATCGTGGCATCGACGCTTTGGTTGGGGAAAATTTTGCGGTCGCGCGACAAGCTCAACAGCCACAACGCCGGCACCAGCTCGGCCTCGTACAGCGCGAAATCCTGGTCCTGCCCGCTCTGCACGAAGCGCGAGACCATGCCGCTGACATGGCGTGTGGCGGCGCCGGGAATGGCGATCGCCACCGTCATGTCCTTGCCGATGACGGCGGTGGCGTCCAGGCTGGTGCTGCCCGAGCGCATGTGCAGGCTGAATTTGAACAGCTCGGACAAGCCTTCGCTGCCCTCCATGCTGTCGAGCAGCAAATCGTGTTCGCCCAGTGGTGAGCTCAGCGTCATCAAGCCGCCGGCTTGCTGGAAACCGGTCCTCATGCCGCGCTCCTCAGTGGGCTGTTGCGGAAGCCGTAGGCGAACTGGCCGCCATCGACCGTCATGTGCACCGACGAAAACGCCGACGCCGTGGCGATGCGTTCCAGCACCTGCGACGAAAGCTGCGGCAATACGCTCTGGGTCAGGATGAAATCGATGTTGCGGGCGCCGCTGTCGACCTCGGTGCAGCGCGCCGTGATAGCGGCCGTCACCGCGTCGTCCCAGCTGAAGCGCGCGTGGTGGTTGGTGGCGAAGCGCTCGGCCAGCCGCGCCAGCTTCATCTCGACGATCACGCTGATGCCGGCGTCGTCGAGCGGATAGTACGGCACCAGCACCACGCGTCCCAGGAAGGCGGGGCTGAACTGGCGCAGCAGCGCCGGGCGCAACCGGGCGACCAGGGCGGCCGGATCGGGCAGCGCCGGTTGCACCGTTGCGCCCGCGCCCGCGCCCGCCGATGGACCTGAACCTGCGCCTGCGCTGGCGGCGATGCGCGCGGCTTGGCAGGCATCGGTGATCACTTCCTGCGCCGCATTGGAAGTCAGCAGGATCAGCGTATGCTTGAAATCGATGACGACGCCCTCGCCGTCTTCCATCGTGCCCTTGTCGAACACCTGGAAAAATAGCTCCAGCACGTCCGGATGGGCCTTTTCCATTTCATCGAGCAGGACCACGCTGTAGGGCCGGCGCCGCACGGCCTCGGTCAGCACGCCGCCCTTGCCGTAGCCCACGTAACCGGGCGGCGCGCCCTTCAGGCTCGAAATCGTATGCGCCTCCTGGAATTCCGACATATTAATCGTGATCATGTTGCGCTCGCCGCCATATAACATGTCTGCCAGCGCGCAGGCGGTCTCGGTCTTGCCCACGCCGCTCGGACCGACCAGCATGAACACGCCGACCGGCTTGCCGGGATCGTCGAGCTCCGCACGAAAGGTGCGCACCCGGCGGGCGATCGCGTCCAATGCCTGGTCTTGCCCGACGACACGCTCGCACAGCCGGTCGTGCAGTTGCAGCACGGTGTGGATCTCGTCGGTCAGCATCTTGCCGACCGGGATGCCGGTCCAGCCGGAAATGACTCCGGCCACCATCGCCGAATCGACATTGACCGGCACCATCGGCTCGTCATCCTGGATCGCTTCCAACCCTTTTTGCAGGCGCTGCAACTGGTCGGCCTGGGCGCGGACCTCGTCGTCCACGCCGTCCGCCGTCTCGGCGCGTGCCGCCAGCGAGCGGCGCAAGGTCAGGATTTCCTGCACCGCACGCCGTTCCTCGGCCAGCTTTGCGACCAGCGCGGCGTGGCGCACTTCCAGCCGGGCCAGCTCGGCCGCCAAGCGATCCACGGCGGCGGGGTCGCCCTCGCCGCGCGCCCGTTGCTGGCGAGCGATGCGCAAGCCCTCGGCCGCCACCGCCATCCCGTGGTCCAACGCCTCCAGTTGCGGCGGCGTGCCGGCCAAGGCGATCGCCACCCGTGCGCAAGCGGTGTCGAGCACGCTGATGGCCTTGTCCGGCAACTGGCGGCCGGTGATGTAGCGCTGCGACAGGCGCACCGCGTCGCGCACCGCCTCGTCCTGGATTTCCACCTGATGATGTTTCTCCAGCGTGGCGACCATGCCGCGCAACATATCGATTGCCGCCTCCGGCGTCGGCTCCTCGACCTTGACCACCTGGAAGCGGCGCGCCAGTGCCGGATCGCGTTCGACATGCTTCTTGTACTCGGCCCAGGTGGTGGCCGCGATGGTGCGCAGCTCGCCGCGCGCCAGCGCCGGTTTCAGCAGGTTGGCCGCATCGCCCTGCCCCTCGCTGCCGCCGGCGCCGATCAGCTGGTGGGCCTCGTCGATGAACAGGATCACCGGCGTGGCTGCGACGCGCACTTCGGCGATGACGTTCTTGAGGCGCTGTTCGAACTCGCCGCGCACGCCGGCTCCGGCTTGCAGCAGCGCCAGGTCGAGCGAGCAGATGCGCACGTCGGCCAACACCGCCGGCACGTTGCCCTCGGCCACGCGCAGCGCGAACCCTTCGACCACGGCGGTCTTGCCGACGCCGGCCTCGCCTGTCAAGATTGGATTGTTCTGGCGCCGACGCAGCAGGATATCGATGATCTGGCGGATTTCGGCGTTGCGGCCGCGCACCGGATCGATGCGGCCAGCGCGCGCCAGCGCCGTCATGTCGACGGTGTAAAGATCGAGCGCGGCGTTGCCGGCGACGATCATGCCGCTTGCGCCGGGTGTGCCCGCGCTCGTGCTCGCCGAAGTATTGCCGCTCGCGCCAACGCCGCCGGGACCGACGCCGTTGCCGGGACCGGCGTCCTCCTTCGAATCGGCGAGCAGCGCGGCCAAGCCAGCCTTCAGGCGCTCACGCGGAATCGTCAATAGTGCCGGCGCCGTCTCGATCAGCGCGCCGCGTACGCCGTCCAGCTCCAGCATCGCCAGCAGCACCGCGCCGGACCGGATCTGCTGGGTGCCGATCAACATCGCCCCGCTCATCCACGCCTCGCGAAACAGCGGCACGAAATTGGGCGACATCGCCGGCGTGCGGCTGTTGCCGCGTTTGAATCCTTCAAGAACGACGCGCACCTGCTTGCCGACCGCGTCGCCATCCACGCCAAAATGCGGCAACAACAAGGTCAGATCCGGCGCGCGGCCATCGAGCAGCGCCAACAGAAAATGCTCGACCTCGACATTGAAGTGCGTGTGCTGCACGCACAGCTCGGCGGCCGCGCCCATCGCGCGCTTGCACTCGGGGTTCAATCTGGACAGCAAACTGCGGATATCGATTTCCATCTGCTTCAGCTCCGTTCGGTATGACTGGTGTTTAGTACGGACAAGACCACACGCACAGGCTGGTATGGGCGGGCGACGCGCTCGGTGCCACCAACGCCGGTGCGGCTGCACAGCCAGGCGCCACGGCCCAGACGCGGCGCCAACACCTCGCCGGTTGCGCGGCCAAGCCGCGTCGACGGCGCGGCCGCCAGCGTCAATGTCAACGTTGTTGTGATATCGCGTTGCAAATGGCGCGCCACCAGCCAGGCCAGCAGCCCGGCCTGCGCACCATCCGGCAGCAGCGCCGCAAATTGCTGCGCCGACAACGGCGGCGCGCTCAAGGCGATACCAGCCGACTGGTCCCAGGCGCGCGCGCCGAGCGTGGCGCCGCCACCGAGCGCGGGCGCG
Organism: Duganella sp.; assembly: GCA_036387635.1. Lineage (GTDB taxonomy): Bacteria > Pseudomonadota > Gammaproteobacteria > Burkholderiales > Burkholderiaceae_D > Rugamonas. Next base: position 434 of record DASVTJ010000702.1, on the reverse strand, counting down.
ATGCCGCGCCGCCCCGACGCCGCGCCTTGCAGACGGACCCGGTCGCGCAGCGCCAGCGGTTGCCAGCAGCCGACGAACTGTTGCCCGTCGAACGGCACGCCGAGGCGGTCGCGCAGCAGCGTCAGCAACGAAGCCATCGAACGCGGTGCGGCGCCCTGCAAGCCCGCGTGGCGCAACCATGCGACGTCGCCACCGGGCGACTGCGCGCCCTCCGCCCGGCCCAAACCGGACAACGCATCGAGGCTTCGCTCCAGCGGCGCCAGCCTGTCCTTTAGCGCGGCCGACCGTTGCAAGGCCAGATGATGCTTGCCGCGCGCCCGATACCAAAAACCGAGCAGGCGCTGGTTGAAGATGTCGAGGAAATCGAGGCCGGCGCCGTCGCGCTGTTGGCGGCGCGCCATCAGCAGCTCGGTGAACGGCGCCGCCACCGGCCC
>DASVTJ010000701.1:0-1691 GCA_036387635.1 Duganella sp. | reverse complement strand
GGATGGCCGAGGTAGTAGCCTTGCACCATGTCGCAGCCATATTCCTCCAGCAGCACCAGCTGGGCGTCGGTTTCCACGCCCTCGGCCACCACCGCCATCTTGAGCCCGTGCGCCATGGCGATGATGGCGCGCGTGATCGCGGCGTTTTCCGAGTCCTGCGGCAACCCGCAAATGAAACTCTTGTCGATCTTCAGCGCCCGCACGTCGAAGCGCTTCAGATAATTCATCGACGAGTAGCCGGTGCCGAAGTCGTCTATCGACAGGTACACGCCGATGCCGCGCAGCTGCTCCAGCGTCACCATGGTGGCGCGGGCGTCGTCCATCAACGTGCCCTCGGTCAGCTCCAGTTCCAGCAGGTCGGGCGGCAGGCCGGTGTCGTCCAGCGCCGAGAGCACGATCTGCGTCAGGTTCTCGTCCTTGAACTGCTTGGCCGACAAATTGACGGCGACCCGTACCGGCTGCTTGCCGAGCGATTGCCACGCCATCGCCTGGCGGCAGGCGGTGCGCAGCACCCATTCGCCGATCGGCACGATCAGCCCGGTTTCCTCGGCCAGCGGTATGAATTCGGTCGGCGAGATGATGCCGCGTTCCGGATGGCGCCAGCGCACCAGCGCCTCGACGCCGACGATGCGGGCGCTCGAGACGTCGATCTGCGGTTGGTACAGCAGATACAGCTCGTCGTTCTGCAAGGCCTTGCGCAGGCCGACCTCGAGCTTGACGTGGCTCATGATCTGCATCGTCAGCGATGAGCTGTACAGCTTGGCGTTGTTCTTGCCGCAGTTCTTGGCGTGGTACATCGCCGTGTCGGCGTACTTGAGCAACGAGTTGCAATCCTCGCCGTCCTCCGGATACAGCGAGATGCCGATGCTGGCGGTGACGAAGATTTCGTGGGCGTCGATCATGAACGGGCGCCGCATCGCTTCCTTGACCCGGTGCGCGACGTTGAGCGCGTTTTCCACCCGCTCCAGATCGGGGATCAGGATGGTGAACTCGTCGCCGCCGAGGCGCGCCAGGTTGTTGCCGCCGACCTCGGTGCGCGAGACCAGGTCGCTCGGGCGCGTGGTCTCGCGCAGCCGCTCCGACACCGCCATCAGCAAATGGTCGCCGACGTCGTGGCCCAAGGTGTCGTTGATGCGCTTGAAGGCGTCCAGGTCCATGAACAGCACGGCGAACTTCTTGTTGCCCTTGCGCGAGCGCGTCAGTTCCGCTTCCAGCGTTTCGAGGAAGGCTTGGCGGTTTGGGATGCCGGTCAGGCTGTCGCAATAGGCCAGGCGGCGGATCTGCTCCTCGGTGCGCTTGCGTTCGCTGATGTCGCGCACCAGGCCGAGCACCTCGTCGGGGCCGGTGGCCACCAGCCGCGCCTCGAAGTGGCGCACCGGCAGCGGCACCGCGTGCTCGCCCTGGCGCGCGCGCGGTGCGGGGCCGGGGCCGGGCACCGGCAGTTCGTAGTCGATCGAGCGGATGTGCTGGGTCTCGAGCACCGTGCGCACCTCTTCCAGCATGTGCCGGGCGATCTCCTCCGGCAGCACCTGGTTCAGGTGGCGGCCGACGCAATTGTCGCTGGAGAACACGCTGCTGGCCTCGTGGCCCTGTTCGTAGTCCAGGTAGAAGCCGTCCTTGTTCATGCGGAAGAAGGTGTCGGGGATCGCCGCCAACACCGCGCGGTGGTGGGCGTCGGCGATGCGCAGGCG
>DASVTJ010000700.1:0-2548 GCA_036387635.1 Duganella sp. | reverse complement strand
TTGAACTTTAATGCAATACTGAAAGGTCAGAACATGAGTCAATACTCCGCAGGCGCAGCCTTCCGCAAAGCCGTTCAGGAAGAATCCCCGTTGCAGGTGGTCGGCGCGATCAACGCCAATCACGCGTTGCTGGCCAAACGCGCCGGCTTCAAGGCGATTTATCTGTCGGGCGGCGGCGTGGCGGCGGGTTCACTCGGCCTGCCGGACCTGGGCATCTCCAATCTGGACGACGTGCTGACGGACGTGCGCCGCATCACCGATGTCTGCGACCTGCCGTTACTGGTCGATGTGGACACCGGCTTTGGCGCCTCGGCCTTCAACGTGGCGCGCACCGTCAAGTCGATGATCAAGTTCGGCGCCGCCGCGATGCACATCGAAGACCAGGTAGGCGCCAAACGCTGCGGCCACCGCCCGGGCAAGGAGATCGTGTCGAAGCAGGAGATGGTCGACCGCATCAGCGCCGCAGTCGACGCGCGCACCGATGACAATTTCGTCATCATGGCGCGCACCGACGCGCTGGCCGTCGAGGGACTGGACGCGGCGATCGAACGCGCCGTCGCCTGCGTGGAGGCCGGCGCCGACATGATCTTCCCGGAGGCGATGATCAGCCTCGAGATGTACAAGCAGTTCGCCGCCGCAGTCAAAGTGCCGGTGCTGGCCAATATCACCGAATTCGGTTCGACGCCGCTGTTCACCGTCGATGAATTGCGGAGCGCCGACGTTGGCCTGGTGCTGTATCCGTTGTCCGCCTTCCGCGCCATGAACAAGGCCGCCGAAAACGTCTACGGTGCTATCCGCCGCGATGGCACGCAGCAGAACGTGCTCGAGTCGATGCAGACGCGCGCCGAACTATATGAACGCATCAACTACCATAGTTTCGAACAAAAACTCGACGCGCTCTTTGCAGCCCAAAATGCAGCGCAAAAGAAATAACAGGAGACACACATGACCGACACCACCTTCAAGCCAAAAAAATCCGTCGCCCTGTCCGGCGTCACCGCCGGTAACACGGCGCTTTGCTCCGTCGGCAAAACCGGCAACGATCTGCACTATCGCGGCTACGACATCCTAGACGTGGCCAACTGCTGCGAGTTCGAGGAAATCGCCTATCTGCTGGTGCATGGCAAACTGCCCAACGACGGCGAACTGCGGGGCTACAAGGCCAAGCTGCGCTCCTTGCGCGGCCTGCCGCAGGCGGTGAAGTCCGCGCTGGAAGCGCTGCCCGCGTCGGCGCACCCGATGGACGTGATGCGCACAGGCGCCTCGGTGCTGGGCTGCACCCTGCCTGAAAGGGATGACCACAACATGCCGGGCGCGCGCGACATCGCCGACCGCCTGATGGCGTCCTTCGGTTCGATGCTGCTGTACTGGTATCACTTCAGCCACAATGGCAAGCGGATCGAAGTGCAGACCGACGACGACTCGATCGGCGGGCACTTCCTGCATCTGCTGCACGGCTTCAAGCCATCGGAGAGCTGGGTGCAGGCGATGCATACCTCGCTGATCCTGTATGCGGAACACGAATTCAACGCGTCGACGTTCGCCGCCCGCGTCATCGCCGGCACCGGCTCGGATATGCACTCGGCCATCACCGGCGCCATCGGCGCGCTGCGCGGTCCGAAACACGGCGGCGCCAACGAATTCGCCTTCGAGATCCAGAAGCGCTACGAAAACGCCGACGAAGCCGAAGCCGATATCCGCAACCGCGTCGCCAACAAGGAAGTGGTGATCGGCTTCGGCCATCCGGTGTACACGATTTCCGATCCGCGCAATGTCGTCATCAAGGAAGTGGCACGCAAACTGTCGCTGGAGGGCGGCTCGATGAAGATGTTCGACATCGCCGAACGCCTGGAGACGGTGATGTGGGATGCCAAGAAGATGTTTCCGAACCTGGACTGGTTTTCGGCCGTCTCGTACCACATGATGGGCGTGCCGACGGCGATGTTCACGCCGCTGTTCGTCATCGCGCGCACGTCCGGCTGGGCCGCGCACATCATCGAGCAGCGCATGGATAACAAGATCATTCGCCCGAGCGCTAACTACGTCGGGCCGGAAGACCTGCAATTCGTTCCGATAGAGGACAGAAAATAATGGAAGCGCGAGTGATGAACACCTTGTTCCGCAAACCTTTGCCGGGCACCCGACTGGACTACTTCGACGCGCGCGCCGCCGTCGATGCGATTGAGCCGGGCGCCTGGGCCAAACTGCCTTATACCTCGCGCGTGCTGGCCGAGAACCTGGTGCGCCGCTGCGACCCGGCCACCTTGAACGCCTCGCTCGGCCAGTTTATCGAGCGCCGCCGCGACCTCGATTTCCCGTGGTTTCCCGCACGCGTCGTGTGCCACGACATCCTGGGCCAGACCGCGCTGGTCGACCTGGCCGGTCTGCGCGACGCCATCGCGCTGCAGGGCGGCGATCCGGCGCTGGTCAATCCGGTCGTGCCGACGCAACTGGTGGTGGACCACTCGCTGGCCGTCGAATGCGGCGGCTTCGATCCCGATGCCTTCGACAAGAACCGCGTGATCGAGGATCGCCGCAACGAAGACCG
>DASVTJ010000699.1:0-2387 GCA_036387635.1 Duganella sp. | reverse complement strand
ATATCATCCGCATCGATGGAATTGCGGACCAGATCGTTTGGCTTGTTCATGGGGTGGTTTGTCCTGTGGTGGCATGGTTTGAAAGGCATGCGCATGATAGCCAGCCTTTATGACAATGCCATGACAAATTGATGACAAGATGGTGACCACCGCTTACTTTTTTACCGGCAACCCTTGGTTCTCCCAAGTGGCTGGTGAGGGCAGCGACTAGCCGACGACGTTGTGCTCCTGCCGCACCCATTCCAGATTGGCGATGGTGTTGTTGCGGACGTTGCCGTCCTTGTGGCGCGCGCTGGACAGGCGCTCGGGGTTGGGCAGGTAGGCTTCGGCCACCAGGTCGTGCACCCAGAACTCGCCCACGCGGGCGCCGCCGCGCAGCTTGACCTTCAAGCCTTCCGGATAGATCGTCGGGCGCAGCACGTTGACCTTGGCGCCGCCGGCGATCAGCACGCGGCCGTCGCGGGAGACTTTATAGAAGTCGCTGCCCGCGATCGGGCGGGCGCTGGCCACGCCGAACGAGTAAACGCAGCCGATGACGACGACGCCGATAATGATGATGACAAATTCCATCGTGGTTCAGATCCGGTCTCAGGCTTGATTGTTCACGTGCGGAGTCTAGCATCTAAATCGCGTCGAGCGAGCCGCGAATATCGGCCCTTAAATCCTCTATATCTTCGATTCCGACCGACAGCCGTATCAGACCGTCGCCAATTCCCAACAGCGCGCGTTGCGCCAGCGGGATGGTTGCATGCGTCATCAGGGCCGGATGCTCGATCAGGCTTTCGACGCCGCCCAGGCTTTCGGCCAGCGCGAACACTTCGCAGTGCTCGAGGAAGCGGCGCGCGCCCGCCAGGTCGGTGTTCAAATCGATCGAGATGATGCCGCCGAAGCCTTCCATCTGGCGCTTGGCCAGGTCGTGCTGCGGGTGCGATGCCAGCCCCGGATAGTAGACGCGGCGGATTTCCGGCTGCTGTTCCAGCCAGCGCGCCAGCTCCAGCGCGCTGCGGCAATGGCGCTCCATGCGGATCGCCAGCGTTTTGACGCCGCGCAGGATCAAAAAGCTGTCGAACGGCCCGGCGATGGCGCCCACGGAGTTCTGCAAAAAGCCCAGCTGCTCGCGCCACGCCTGCTGATGCGGCTCGGCGCCAACGATGGCGATGCCGCCGATGACGTCCGAATGGCCGTTCAGGTATTTGGTTGCCGAATGCACCACGATGTCGAAGCCGTGTTCCAGCGGGCGTTGTACCAGCGGGCTGGCGAAGGTGTTGTCGGCGATGGCGATGATACCGCGCTCGCGGCAGATGGCGGCGATGGCACGCAAGTCGGCCAGCTTGAGCATCGGATTGGTCGGCGTCTCGACCCAGACCATCCTGGTTTCCGGCTTGATCGCGGCCAGCAGGTTTTCCGGGTCGGCCAGGTCGACGTAGGTGAAATCGTGACCGGCGCTGCGGCGGCGCACGCGCTCGAACAGCCGGTAGGTGCCGCCGTACATGTCGTCGCCGGCGATGATGTGGGCGCCGGCGTCGGCCAGTTCCAGCACCGTCGATATCGCCGCCAGGCCGGAGGCGAAGGCGAACGCCTGCGACCCGCTTTCGAGGTCGGCCACGCAGCGCTCCAGCGCCCAGCGGGTGGGATTGTGCGAGCGGCCGTAGTCCAGGCCCTTGTGCACGCCGGGACTCTCTTGCACGTAGGTGGAGGTGGCGTAAATCGGCGGCATGATGGCGCCGGTCGACGGATCGGGCGACTGGCCGGCGTGGATCACGCGCGTCGACAGGGCTTGGGTGGCTTTCTTTTTCAAGGTATTGTTCAAGACATGGTCCTTCGCAGATGGTTGAGCAGGTCGAAGCGGGTGATCAGGCCATAGAAGGTGTCGCCGTCGGCCACCACCGCCGTCAGGCCGCGATCGAGCACCGCGCGCAACGCCTGCAGGTCGGCCGCCGGATGCAGCGTTTCGAGCCGGCGCGTCATCGTCGCGCCGACCGGGTTGGCGAAGCGTCCCGGCTGCGTGTCGACCGCCAGCAGCAGGTCCGATTCGTCGATGATGCCGACCAGCCGGCCCGCCGAGATCACCGGCAGCTGCGCCAGGTCGGCCGCGCGCATGCGGTTGAAGGCGATCAGCAGCGAGTCCTCGGGCGCCACGCTGACCACCTGGCCGGCGTCGTAGCGGCGGCCGATCAGGTCGCGCAGGTCGCGTTCCTGCGGGTGGCGCAGCAGGCCCTGGTCCTGCATCCAGCCATCGTTGTAGACCTTCGACAGATAGCGGGTGCCGGTGTCGCAGACGAAGCTGACGACTCTTTTTGGCGTGGTCTGCTCGCGGCAGTATTGGAGGGCGGCGGCCAGCAGCGTGCCGGTGGACGAGCCGCCCGGGATGCCTTCCTCGCGCAACA
>DASVTJ010000698.1:0-1975 GCA_036387635.1 Duganella sp. | reverse complement strand
CTCGAACGCAAGGCGCTGGCGCTCGACGCCGAGGTGGCGCGGCGCAAGCTCGCCGAGCAGGCCGCCGCCGCCGGCGCCAGCGACATGGCCGATTTTCTCGACAACGCGGCCGAAGGCATCCACCGGGTGGGCCGCGACGGCACCATCCTGTGGGCCAACAAGGCCGAACTGGAGATGCTGGGCTATAGCGCGGCGGAGTACGTGGGCCAGCACATCGGCCGGTTCCACGTCGACGCGCCGGTGATCGAGCGCATCCTCGACCACTTGTTGCGCGGCCTGACGCTGCACGACGAGCCGGCCCGGCTGCGCTGCAAGAATGGCGGCATCAAGCATGTGGTGATCAGTTCGAACGGCCGCTTCGAGCAGGGCCACCTGCGCTACACGCGCTGTTTCACCCGCGACGCCAGCGAGCGCTACGAACGGGACCTGGCGTTGCGGCAGCGCGATCAGATGCTGCTGCGCGCGCCGGTGGCCGCCGCGCTGCTGGCCGGCGCCGAGTTCCGCCACCGCCTGGTCAACCGCCGCTACCTGGCGTTGATGGGCGGCGCCGACCTGCAGGACCGCACCTACGCCGAGGCGTTCCCGGCGCTGGTCGGCGGCGCCCTGCACCAGCTGCTGCGGCAGGTCCACGCCTCGGGCCGGGCCTTTTCGACCGAGGAGATTTGCCTGGCCGACGGCGACCCGGAGCGCGACGAGCGTTACTTCCAACTGAGCCTCGAGCCGCTGCCCGACGCCCAAGGCGACGTCGACAGCATCATCGTCGTGCTCGTCGACATCACCGAGCATGTGCGCTCGCGCCGGGTGCTCAAGCGGGCCCATGACGAGCGCGAAAAACTGGTGGGCGAGCTGACCGCCACCAACCGCAACAAGGACGAGTTCCTGGCCATGCTCGGCCACGAGCTGCGCAATCCGCTGGCGCCGATCGTCATGGCGCTGGACCTGATGGCGCGGCGCGGCGACGCGACCACGGCCACCGAACGCGGCCTCATCGGGCGCCAGGTACAACACCTGGTGCGCCTGGTCGACGACCTGCTCGACGTGGCGCGCGTGACGCAAGACAAGATCGCCTTGCAGCGGGAACACGTGGCGATGGACGGCATCATCGGGAAGGCGGTCGAGCTGGCCAGCGCCGAGATCGGCGCGCGCCGGCACCGCCTCGCCATCGACGCCGAGCCGGACCTGGCGCTCAGCGCCGACCCGGTGCGCCTGTCCCAGGCGCTGGCCAACCTGCTCACCAACGCCGCCAAGTACACCCCCGACGGCGGCGATATCCGGCTCAGCGCGCGGCGCGGCGGCGACGGGCGCATTCGCGTCGCCGTGGCCGACAGCGGGCGCGGCATGGGTGCCACCGAACAGCGGCAGGTGTTCGACTTGTTTTACCAGGGACAACGCGGCATCGACCGCGCCGACGGAGGCCTGGGGATCGGCTTGTCGCTGGTTAAACGACTGGTGCAACTGCATGGCGGCAGCGTCGACGCCTATAGCGCGGGTCCGGGGCTCGGCAGCGAATTTGCCATGCATCTACCCGCTTCCAGCGGCGCGCCGCCGACGGCGCCGGCGCCCGACGCCACCGCCGCAGCCGCGGCGACGGCCACGGCGCGGCCGCTGAGAATACTGGTTGTCGACGATAATGTCGACGCGGTGGAAACGATGGGCGAGTTGCTGGCGTTGCACGGGCACTCGGTGCAAACCTGCCACACGCCGGAGCAGGCGCTGGCCCGGATCCGGGACTTCAGTCCGGATGTGGCGATTCTCGACATCGGCCTGCCGGGCATGAGCGGGCACGTGCTGGCCGGACGGATCAAAACGCTGATGGGCGCCAACGCGTGCCGGCTCATCGCCCAGACCGGCTATGGCCAGCCGTCCGATATCGCCGCCAGCGCCGCCGCCGGCTTCGAAGTCCATCTGGTCAAGCCGGTCGATCCGGCGCGCCTGCTGGCCCTGATCGAACAAAGCGGGCCGCGCGCCCGATAGC
>DASVTJ010000697.1:0-3015 GCA_036387635.1 Duganella sp. | reverse complement strand
CGCATGCGGCTTGTTGGCGATGTCGTCCACCAGCGCATACGCCAGCAAATGCGGCAGATGGCTGACGGCGGCAAACACCTTGTCATGCTCTTGTGGCGTCAAGCGATGGATGACGGCGTGGCAGGCGCGCCAGGCGGCGGCCACGCGTTCGATATCGGCGGCGCTGTTTTCGTCCAGCGCCGTCAGCACCACCTTCTTGCCGACATACAGATCGTCGATGGCCGCATCGGGACCGTTGGTCTCGCGCCCGGCGATCGGATGGCCCGGCACGAACTGCGCGACCTTGTCGCCCAGCGCGCGGCGCGCGGCGGCCACCACGTCGGACTTGGTGCTGCCGGCGTCGGTGACCACGGTGCCCGGCCGCAGATGCGGCGCGATGGCCGCCAGGATCGCCTCGGTCTGCGCCACCGGCGCGGCCAGCAGCACCAGATCGGCGCCTTCGAGCGCCTCGGCCATCGTGCAGCCGCCACCGCCTGCGTCGGCAACGCCGATCACGTCGATGATGCCCAGCTCCTTGGCGCGCGCCAGCGAGGCCGCCGAGCGGCCCATGCCAACCACGCTGCCGACCGCGCCGGCCTTTTTCAGCGCGCGCGCGAACGAGCCGCCAATCAGGCCGGCACCAAAGATGACGACCTTGTTCAACATCGGGTTTGCAGTCCCGGTCATTCGGCCAGCGCCTTGGTCAGCGCGGCGATCAGCACCGCGTTCTCCCGCGGCAGGCCAATGGAGATGCGCAGCCACTCAGGCAAACCGTAGTTACCGACCGGGCGCACGATGACGCCCTGCTTCAGCAGCGACAGGTTGACGCGCGCGCCGGCCGACGGATCGGTGCCGACCTTGACCAGCACGAAGTTACCGTACGACGGCACGAACTCCAGACCGAGCTGCGTGAACGCCTCGATGAACTGCTGGTAGCCGGCGGCGTTGTTGGCCGCGCTGCGCGTGAGGAAATCCTTGTCGTTCAGCGCCGCGATGGCCGCCGCCTGCGCCAGCGAATTGACGTTGAACGGCTGGCGGATGCGGTTCATCAGGTCCGTCAGCGCCGGCTGGGCGATGCCGAAACCGACGCGCAGACCCGCCAGGCCGTAGGCCTTGGAGAAGGTGCGCGACACCAGCAAATTGGGATAGCGCTTGACCCACGCGGCCGATTCGAACTGGTTTTCCTCGGCCAGGAATTCGTTGTACGCCTCGTCCAGCACCACCACCACATTGGCCGGCACCTTGTCGAGGAAGTCCTGGATGTCGGCGGCCGGGATGAAAGTGCCGGTCGGGTTGTTCGGGTTGGCGATGAAGACCAGGCGCGTGTCGGCGTCGATCGCGGCCAGCATGGCCGGCAGATCGTGGCCGTGGGCCTGGGCCGGCACCACGATGTGGCGCGCGCCAACGCCCTGCGTCGCCAACGCGTACACGGCGAACGAGTACTGCGAATAGACGATGGCCTGGCCGCGTTCGACGAAGGCGTGGGCGGCGATTTCCAGGATGTCGTTACTGCCGTTGCCCAGCGTGATCCACTCGGCCGGCACGTCGTAGCGCTTCGACAGCGCGGCCTTCAGTTCGAAGCCGTTGGCGTCCGGGTAGCGACCCAGGTCGCTGGCGGCGGCGGTCATCGCCTGCACCGCCGATTCCGGCACACCGAACGGATTTTCATTCGACGCCAGTTTGACGATCGATGCTTCATCGAGGCCGAATTCGCGCGCCACTTCGGCGATCGGTTTGCCGGCCTGGTAGGGAGCGATGGCTCTGACGTATTCTGGTCCGTAGTTCTTGGTCATGTTCTGTCTCGGTTCTGTTTTGGATTAGGTCAGGCTGACGGGATACGATCCCAACACCTTGAAGAAAGCGGCATTGCTCTGCAATTCGTCCAGCGCCCTGGCCACCGCCTCGTTCTGGATGTGGCCTTCGACGTCGACATAGAAATAGTATTCCCAGTTGCCGTTGCGGGCCGGGCGCGATTCGAAGCGCGTCATCGACACGTTGTTCTGCGCCAGCGATCCAAGCAGGCGATAGACCGAGCCGGCGCGGTGCGGCGCGGCCAGCGCCATCGAGGTGCGGTCCTTGCCCGACGGTCCGGTTTGCAGGTGGCCGATGACGGCGAAGCGGGTGCGGTTGTGCGGATCGTCCTGGATGTTGGCTTTGACGGTACCGAGGCTGTAACGCACGCCGGCGCGCTCGCCGGCAATCGCCGCGATCGAGAGGTCGTCGCGCGCCATGCGGGCCGCTTCGGCGTTGGACGAGACGGCGCGCCGTTCGATGTCCGGGTAGTTATTGTTCAGCCAGATCTGGCACTGCGCCAGCGCTTGCGCGTGGGCGCAGATGGCGGTGACGCCGTCCATGTTACCGCTGCCGGTCAGCAGGCTGTGACGCACGGCGATGGCCACTTCGCCGCTGATCGTCAACGGCGTATGCAGCAGCAGGTCGAGCGTGCGGCCGATCGCGCCTTCGGTCGAATTTTCGACCGGGACCACGCCGAATTCGGCGGTGCCGGCCTCGGTGGCGCGGAACACTTCATCGATCGAGGCGCAGGCCAGCACGTCGACGGCGGTGCCGAACTGCTGGTAGACCGCCTGCTCGCTGTAGGTGCCGGCCGGGCCGAGGAAGGCGACGGTGACGCGCTTCTCCAGCGAGCGGCAGGCCGACATGATCTCGCGGAAGATGGTTTGCATTTCGGTGTTGCCCATCGGGCCGGGATTGCGGTCGGCGACGCCGCGCAGCACCTGCGCCTCGCGCTCGGGGCGGAATACAGGGGCGTTGGTTTCGGCCTTGACGTGGCCGACTTCCTGCGCCACTTTGGCGCGGCGGTTGAGCAGGTCGAGGATCTGCGCGTCGATGGCGTCGATTTGTTCGCGCAGGGGTGTGAGTTTATCTGTCATGGCTTTTTTTGGTCGTTGCTGGCGGTGGTGGCTGTACTGTCTTTGCGGCCCGCGAATTCGTTCATGTAATCCACGAGCGCCTGTACGCCCTCAATCGGCATCGCGTTGTAGATCGATGCGCGCATACCGCCGACGGACTTGTGGC
>DASVTJ010000696.1:0-1884 GCA_036387635.1 Duganella sp. | reverse complement strand
CCCATCCAGGCTTCCATGATCTCGGCCGCGCGCTGCAGGTCGGGGATGGTCTCGAACAGCGGGATCACCATCACGTCGGCCACGCCCGCGCCCGGGCGCACCAGGCCCGCTTCCTTCAGCAGCAGCAGCACTTCGAGCAGGTCGGACACGGCCTCGGTATGCGAGATGATGTAGTTGCGGATCGCGCGGCTGCCGTAGCGCTGGCGGATCTCGCGCGCGGCGCGCACGATGGCCAGCTCGCCCTGGGTTTCCTCGGTATAGGTCTCGAACGGCGAATACAGCAGGCGCGGCAGGGCGATCTCCGCCAGCAGTAGCTTGACCTTGGCGTCTTCGGTCAGGGCCGCGTAGTCGGCTTCGACCTTCGCCTTTTCGAACAGCTCGGCCAGCACGCGTTCGTGCACGTCGGAGGTCTGGCGCATGTCGAGCGAGGCCAGGTGGAAGCCGAAGATGCGCGCCGCCCGCATCAGGCCGGCCAGGCGCGGCGTGATCAGCATGGCGCCATGGTTCAGGCGCAGGGATTCGGCGATGGTGTTCAGGTCGGCCGCGAATTCGGCAGCGTCGGCATAGGGCGCAGCCTGGCCGACTTCCTTGCGCAGGATGTTGGTGGCGCCGAGTTCGCGCGCGCTGGCGGCCAGGCGCGCATACATGCCGATCAGGGCACGCCGGTAGGGTTCGTCGGCGCGGTGGTCGGACTGGTCGGTCGAGCGCTCGGCCAGCGCCTGCATGGCGGGCGTGACATCGACCATCAGGGTGGAGGTCGACAGCTCGGCGCCGAGCGCGTGGGCTTCATCCAGGTAGAAATCGAGGATGGTGGTGGCGTGGCGCATCGCGGCATGGCGCATGGTGGCGGCGTTCACGTTCGGATTGCCGTCGCGGTCGCCGCCGATCCAGCTGCCCATCTGCACGTAGGCGGCGTCGCCCAGTTGCGGCGCACTGCCGTGGTACTGCGCGCCGATCTCGTCCTCGATGTCGTCGTACAGCGCCGGCAGTTCGCGCAAGAAGGTGATGCGGTAGTAGGAGAGCGCGTTCTCGATCTCGTCCGCCACCGTCAGCTTGGTGTAGCGCAGCATGCGCGTCTGCCACAGGGTCGCGATGCGCGCCTGCAGCAGCTGCAGGTTGCGCACCTGTTCCTTCGGCGTGAGCGCGCCGTCGCGTTCGGCCAGCAGGCGCGCGATGTCGTGCTCGGCGTCGAGGATGGACTTGCGCTGCACTTCGGTCGGGTGGGCCGTCAGCACCGGTGCGATCAGGGCGTTGCGCAGGAAAGTCTCGACCGTCTTCTGGTCCACGCCGGCGCCGCGCAGCTTGCCGAGCGCGTGGCCGACGCTGCCTTCGCGCGGACGCGAACCTTGCAGCAAATGCGCGCGCCGGCGGCGGTTGTGGTGCTGGTCCTCGGCGATGTTGGCCAGGTGCGAGAAATACGAAAAGGCGCGCACCACCGAAATGGTCTGGTTGCGCGTGAGCCGGTGCAGCAGGGTGGCCAGCTCTTCGCCGGCGTCCGGATCGGCATCGCGCCGGAAGCGCACGGCGGTCTGGCGGATGGTCTCGACCACGTCGAAGACGGCATCGCCTTCCTGGTCGCGCAGCACGTCGCCGAGCAGGCGGCCGAGCAGGCGGATGTCTTCTTTCAAGGGGGCGTCCTTGTCGACGCCGGCGTTCGCGTCGTTACTCAATTCGGGTGCGACGGGTTTGTCCATATCGGCCACTGTTCTCTATTGTCAGGTACACCAAACAGGCGTGGTCATCGACCACGTTCCAGGGGAGCCCGCATGCTAAAATTTGTGATCTTATGCAAGAGGCGTTGTTAAAGCTGATACTGGGTCGGCCCGGTCGGCGCAACGACAGTGAAAGAATCCGTTTTGAAAGCATCTTCATGACCCAGCAGCA
>DASVTJ010000695.1:0-2919 GCA_036387635.1 Duganella sp. | reverse complement strand
AACCAGCCGTTGCCCAGCACCACCGGATCGCCGGTGCGCAAACCTTGCCGCAACGCGGTCGGATAGCTGCGCTTGAGCCCGGTACCGTAGCGCACCAGCACGCTGGCGCCGACCGACGATTGCCAGCTGCCGAGCGTCACGCCGGTCAGCACGATCGCATCGGCGCCCGGCCGGGCATCGTCGTCGCCGCCGGAGGCGAAACGCCAGGCGCGATACCGTTCGACGCCGACCAACAGCCGGTTCGGCCCTTGGGTGTCCCAGCCTTGCGGCCGGTCGGCGCCGATGACGCGGTGGATCAGCGTCTGCGTGCGGCGCCCGCCCGCCGCCGGACCCAGGGCGCCCAGTCTCAGGCTGAACGTGTCGGCAACTTCTTCCCGCACCGACACTTGTCCCATGTCGACCCACAGTGCGGCAACGTAGGGCACGTCATTTGGATCCGGTAATGTGCGGGTGATGTCATTGGGCGTGGCCATCATTTGCGCGATCGACGTCGTGCCGAGCGTGGCCGGGCCGACGCCAAGCAAGGGTGCGACGGCCGACAGGAGGCCCGGCACGGCGATCGAGGTTTCGCCCGGCGCGGTGCTGCGCAGATGCGACAATGCGATGCCACTGGTGTAACCACCGCCGTCACGGCCCACGAACAAATCGTTCTGCACGATCAGGGACAGGCGGTTTTCCTCGGCCGATGCGGCTGCGGAGACAAGAAACAAACCAAAGAAAAGCGTGGAAAATGGAACCGATGGTCGAAAAATTTTCATTATGGAAACGTCATGCATGCACGAGCGGGCTTAGACTAATTAATCGGGGACGCAATCCGGCGCCGGGCGGGGTCGACGGTACGCGTGTCAACCGCTGGGACTGTGCCAGAAAAATCAGGTTCGGGTATTCACGGCACGGCAATTGTGCGCGCCGCGCCGGTCCGGCCGGCCGCCGGCGCCCCGATAACCGGCACCCGATACCAGCACCCGTCAAGCGTCAGCCGTCAACCGTCCCGGGCTGATCACGGTACTCCGCTACAGTAGCGGCTAAATCGTTGAGGAAACAATATGGTCAAGTCCATCCAACCGCCGCGGACAACGGACGCGGCGCCCACGCCGCTGGTGATTATCGGCGCCTCCGCCGGGGGCGGCGCGGCCCTGCGCGCGCTGCTGGCGCAACTGGGGCCGGATTTCCCGGCGCCGATCCTGGTGGTGCAGCACATGGCCGCGACCGCCTCGACCGAGGCGCAGATGCGCCTGCTCGGCGGCGACAGCGTGTTGCCGTGCAAAGCGGCCGAAGACGGCGAGGTGCCGCTTGCCGGCACCGTCTACCTGCCGACCCCCGACCACCATTTGATGCTCGCCGGCGAACGGATGCGCATCACCAAAGGCGCGCGCGAGAACCGCGCCCGGCCAGCCATCGACGCGTTGTTCCGCTCGGCGGCGGTCTCGCACGGCAACCGCGTGATCGCAGTGGTGCTCAGCGGCTTTCTCGACGACGGCACGGCCGGCATGGAGGCGGTGCACCGCTGCGGCGGCTACTGCATCGTCCAGGACCCGCTCGACGCCGATTATCCCGACATGCCGCAGAACGTGATCAACAACGCCTGGGTCGACAAGTGCGTGGCGCTGGCCGACATGGGCGCCGTGTTGATCCGCCTGGCCTGCCGCAAGCGCGGCCGGCGCAAGCCAGTGCCGGCCGACGTGGCCATCGAATCGGCAATCGCCGAACGCGTGCTCAGCGACCTGGAATCGGTCGAGGCGCTCGGCACGCTGGTGCCGTTCAACTGCCCCGGCTGCGGCGGCGTGCTGTGGGAGGTGGGCAAGGCCGGGCAGCTGCGCTACCGCTGCCACACCGGCCACTCCTACACGGCGGCGACCTTGCTGGTCACGCAGACCGAAAAAATGGAAGAGACGTTGTGGATCGCGTTGCGCATGTTCGAGGAAAACCGTAACCTGTTGGTCAAGATGCAGGCCGAGGGCGCCAACAACGCCGCCTATCGGGAGCGCATCGACCAATCCGCCGTGCACATCGGCCGCATCCGCGCCATGCTGCACGGCGATGGCGCAGGTCCCGACGCGCTCGGCAAAAAACCACGGGCCGGGCGCAAGTGACGCGGCGCCCGCCCGAAAGCTTCAAGAAACCCGACCCCCAGCGATGATGAATACGACCAATTCCCGACCTTCCAGCCAGCCGGCGCCCACCCCACGCTCGACCGATCCGCACCTGCGCTTCGGCAGGCCCGCTCCGGGCTGGCGCGCGCAGCTGTACGCGATCATCTTCGAATCCGATACGCCCAAGGGACGCGCCTTCGATCTGGTGCTGATCGGCGCCATCCTGCTCAGCGTGCTGGTGGTGGTGCTGACCACGGTGGAGCCGGTCGCGCGGGCGATCGGGCCGTGGCTGACGGCGGCCGAATGGTTTTTCACCGTGCTGTTCACCATCGAATATCTGGCGCGCTGCCTGTGCGTGCGGCGCCCCGACCTTTACGCGCGCAGCTTCTTCGGCGTGATCGACCTGATGTCCATTCTGCCAAGTTACATCTCGCTGTTCATCCCCGGCGTGCACGTGGTGCTGGGCGTGCGCATCCTGCGCCTGCTGCGCATCTTCCGCATCCTCAAGCTAACCTTGTACGTCCAGGAATACAGCATGCTCGGCGAGGCGCTGCGGGCGAGCCGGCGCAAAATCTTCGTGTTCCTGTCGGTGGTGTTTCTGATCGTGTTTCTGTTGGGGACCGTGATGTATGTGGTCGAAGGCCCGGTCCACGGCTACACCAGCATTCCCACCGCCGTGTATTGGGCGATCTCGACGATGACCACCGTGGGCTTCGGCGACCTGGTGCCGAAAACCGACATCGGCCGCGCCATCGCCTCGTTCATGATGCTGCTGGGCTGGGGCATCCTGGCGGTCCCGACCGGCATCATCAGTTCCGAAATCGCC
>DASVTJ010000694.1:0-6154 GCA_036387635.1 Duganella sp. | reverse complement strand
GCGTGCAGGCCCGGCCGGTCCAGCGGGCGCGCCGTCATCACGTTGACGGTGGCGCCGATGCCGCCGGTCGGGGTGTCGGCGCGGCTGGTTTTATACACTTGCAGCTGCGAGATCGCCTCCGACGCCAGGTTGGCGAAGTCGAAGGCGCGCCCGTTCAGGTCGCCCAGGTTGGAGGTCGGCATCTGGCGGCCGTTGAGCAGCACCATGTTGAAGTCGGGACCGACGCCGCGCACGGTGATCTTCGACCCTTCGCCGATCGAGCGGTCGATCGACACGCCGGAGATGCGTTGCAGCGACTCGGCCAGGTTGGTGTCGGGGAACTTGCCGATGTCTTCGGCGACGATGCCGTCGACCACGCCGTCGGAGTTGCGTTTGAGGTTCATCGACGAGATCAGGCTTTGGCGCAGGCCGGTCACCACCACGCTTTGCACCACCGGCGCCTCGCCGGCGACTTCAACCGGACCTTGCTGGACCGGCGGTTGGGTTTGCGCCAGGGCGGGCAGCGCGCCGCCGGCGCAAACGCCGGCCACGGCCAGGGTGATGAGTTTCTGTCGTGTCTTCAGATAGTGCATATTGTCTCCGGTATTTTTATGAACCACGCTGTCGGCGTCCGCGCGTGGTGTTGGAAAGGTTTCCAATCAGTGCTGGCAAATATAGCATCGTTCTTTTTTCAAAGTCAATTTGCAATGCGGCGTAAACCCCGGTGGTTTTCGTTGACAGGGCAAATCAAGGCGTGCACCATATGGGAACGTTTCCAAAATGAGACACTTGGGATGCCGCCTGGGTTAAGATTCCGATTATTTTTCACAGTAAAGTGACGCACACGTGGCCACCATCAAAGACGTAGCGCGCCTGGCGGGCGTGGGACTGGGCACCGCTTCGCGCGTGGTCAGCGGCAACGGATCGGTCTCGCCGGCCACGCTGGCGAAGGTGCGCGCGGCCATCGAACAACTGGATTTTCGGCCGTCGCACGCGGCGCGCTCGCTGCTGTCGGGCAGCAGCCGCATGATCGGCGTCTACATTCCGGTGCTGAGCGGCACCTTTTACACGCCGATCCTGCAAGTGATCGATACCGAGCTGCGCACGGCCGGCCTGCACATGGTGGTGGCGTTCGGCGTCGGGCTGGGCGGGGCGCGCCAGCAAGCCATCGAAGGCATTGCGTTCCTGATCGAACGCGGCTGCGACGGCCTGATGCTGATGACCAACGTGCTCCAGGAGGAAGACATCGCCGCGCTGGGCGCCAGGCAGCATCAGGTGGTACTGCTGAACCATTACTTCGACAGCATCGCCGCGCAGTGCTTCACGGTCGATCATCGGTTGGGCGGCCAACTGGCCGCGCGCGCGCTCATCGAGCATGGCCATCGGCGTATCGCGGTGGTGTCGGGGCCGTCCAGCCTGCCCGACAACGTGGTGCGCGTCGACGCCTTCATGCACGAGCTGGCGGCCAACGGCATTGACACCGCCAAGGTCTGGCTGGTCGAGCGCGATTTTTCGCCGGCCGGCGGCTGGTCGGCGGCCAAGGAGCTGGTGGAGTCCGGCCACGCCTGCACCGCGATGTTCTGCGCCAATGACGAGATGGCGGTCGGCGCGTTGTCGTATTTCCAGGAGGCCGGCATCCATGTGCCGAGCGAGTTGTCGGTGATCGGCTACGACGATACGCCGAGCGCGGAATTCTCGGCGCCGCGCCTGACCACGGTGCACATGCCGTGGCGCGAAATGACGCGCAACGGCTTGAACGCGCTGCTCAACGGCTGCTACGATTTGCAGCGCCCGGTCACGCGCGACTATCCGGTAACGATGACGCTGCGCGCTTCGCTGGCCAAAGCCGGAAGGAAAAAAACGCCAAAGGCGGGACGTTAAGGCTTGATGCATCGGCGTGACGCCGAGACGGGGGGCCAGGCACGGCGAGCGCCAGCCTGTTTTTACGGGTGCTAGTATAAGCGTCATGGCCTTCCGGCCGTCACGCTTATTGGTGATTCATGAGTGCAAAAGCCTCCACGATCAACGACGGCATCGCCGCCTTGCTGCCGCGCTTGCGCCGCGTCGCGCGCGTGATCGTTTTGCACCGCGACGCTGCGGACGACTTGGTGCAGATCGCCGTCCAGCGCGCGCTGGCGCGTAGCGCGCAATGGGACGCGAACACGCGGCTCGATAGCTGGATCTTCAGCATCATGCGCAATGTTTGGAATGACGAGTTGCGCTTGCGCAAGCGGCGCGACCAGGTGTTCGCCCCCGACGAGGCCGGCGAACATGCCGGCGACGAATCCGCCGACGCGCGGCGGCAGCGCCTGACGGTCCAGAAGGCGGTGTGCATGCTGTCGGAGGAGCACCGCATGGTGGTGGCGCTGGTGCTGGTCGACGGCATGCCGTACAAGGAGGCGGCCTCCGTGCTGGGCATTCCGCTCGGTACGTTGACCGGCCGTTTGACGCGCGCCCGCGTCGCCTTGCAGGAAATCCTGTCGGATCAAAAGCGGACCGCCATATGAGTTTTTCCGACGAAACCCTGATGGCCTATGCCGACGCTGAACTGGCCGAACCGGAGCGCGCCGAGGTCGAGCGGGCGGTGCGCGCCGATTCGACCGTCGCCGCCAAGGTGGCGCGGCATCGGGCGCTGCGCGGCGACGTGGCGGCCGCGTTCGCGCCCATTGTCGACGAAGCGGTGCCGCCCAGGTTGGTGGCGGCGGCGCTGCCCGGCAAGGTGGCCGATCTGGGCGCGGTGCGCGCCGCGCGTGCCGGCGTGACGCATCCGGCCATGGCGATGGTGGCCGCGCGCGCTGCGCGGGCGGCGGCATACCACGACCAACGGCGCGACTGGTCGTGGCGGGAGTGGGGCGGTCTGGCCGCGACGTTGGCGTTGGGCTTGCTGTTGGGCAGCCTGCTGGCAGGCGGCGGCGCTGGCGGCGTTGGGGGCGCCGGCGGTGTTGCCGCTTCAAGGGATGGCGCCGCAAGGGATGGCGCCGCCGCCACCGTTGCCGCTGATAACGCTGTTGATACCGCCGCCGCCTCTGCCGCCGCCGCCGCCACCGTCGGCGTGCCGACTGTGGCAAGCGCTGACGGCGCGATCGTGGCGAAAGGAACGCTGGCGAACGCGCTGTCGCGACAAATGGGCGACGCCGGCGGTGGTTCGGTTGATATCGGCGTCAGCTTTTTCGCCAAGGACGGCGCGCTGTGCCGTAGCTTTGCGATGAGCGAGTCGGCCGGATTGGCTTGCCGCAGCGGCGACCAATGGAAGCTGGTCATGCTGACGCCGTTTGCCGATCAGGGCGCCGGCGACCAGCGGAAAATGGGCGTCATGCCCACCGCCGTGCTGGATGCGATTGATGCGCGCATCATCGGCAGCCCATTGGATGATCGCGAGGAACATGCCGCGCGGCTGCGCGGCTGGAAACGTTGATTATTTCAATAGCTTGAGCAGCGCTTCGGCGGCCACTTCCGACGACGCCGGATTCTGCCCGGTCACCAGCAGCCCGTCGGTGACGGCGTACGGTTGCCAGTCGCCCAGTTTGGAGTAGATGCCGCCTTTTTCCTTGAGCATGTCTTCCACCAGGAACGGCACAATGTTGGTCAGTCCCACGCCTTCTTCCTCGGTGTTGGTGAAGCCGGTGACTTTTTTGCTGTTGACCAGCGGCTTGCCATCGGGCCCGTTGACATTGCGCAGCACGCCCGGCGCGTGGCAGACGGCGGCGACCGGTTTGCCGGCGGCGATCATCGCTTCGATCAGCGCGATCGAATCGCGGTCTTCGGCCAGATCCCACAGCGGGCCGTGGCCGCCCGGATAAAATACGGCGTCGAAGTCCTGCGCCGACACATCGGCCAGCTTGCCGGTAGTGGCCAGCACGGCTTGCGCTTCGGTATCTGCCTTGAAGCGCTTGGTCGATTCGGTCTGCGCGTCGGCTTCATCGCTCTTCGGGTCCAGCGGCGGCTGGCCGCCTTTTGGCGAAACGACCGTCAGCTTGGCGCCCGCTTCCTTCAGCGTGTAGTAGGGCGCGGCGAATTCTTCCAGCCAGAAGCCGGTTTTCTTGCCGGTGTCGCCGAGCTGGTCGTGCGAGGTCAGTACCATCAGAATGTTCATGTGTCGTCCTTGTGTCAGTGTGAATACGGGTGTGCGTTAGAAGTCCAGCTTGTCGCCGGGATTGATCGCCATGACCTTGATCCTGCTTCCGCCGAGGGCGGCGCTATATTCGGCCGGCGTGCCCTTCAGTTGCGGGGTTGTTCCGTAGTGCATCGGGATCACGTAGCGCGGGCGCAGCCATTCGCGCGTCGCCATGGCCGCGTCTTTCGGGCTCATGACGAAGTGGCCGCCAATCGGCATCAACGCCAGGTCCGGCTTGTAATAGTCGCCGATGAATTTCATGTCGCCGAACAGGCCGGTGTCGCCCATGTGGTAAATCTTGAAGCCGTTTTCCAGCTCGATGATGTAGCCGACCGGCTCGCCACCGACGTGCACTTCATCCTTGCCGGTGGACGGATTCTTCCAGCCCAGCTCGGAGCTGTGTTCGGCGTGCACGGCGGTGATCTTGATGTCCGGGCCGAGCGGCGTGACGGTGCCGCTTTTGCCGAAGCGCACCGCCTGCGTGGCCGGCAGGATGTCCAGCGCCACCACCGATTGCATCAGTCCGGCCGGCCCATAGACCGGCACGTTGTTCAGCTTGGCCAGCGCGGGGGCGTCGGCGAAGTGGTCGTTGTGGCCGTGCGTGACCAGGATCAGATCGACCTTGCCGAGCGCCTCCAGACTTTTGTAGGCGGCCGGCGTTTTCGGGTTCGACGTCAACCACGGGTCGACGACGATGACCTTGCCGCCCGGCGTGGTGATCTTGAAGGTGGCCTGTCCCAGCCATTGCACCGCCGTCTTGCGCTCGGTCCTGTTGTCACCCTGGCCCTGGCTTTGGGCCGTGGCGGCGAAGGTGGTCGTCAACATCATCGCCGCGGCAATGGCGCGCAGCGTCTTCGGGGTGCTTGGCATGGCAGTCTCCGTGGGGTGGGCATAGCATTGTCGGTGAAAGATTTAGCATACGCCACATACGAAGAGCGCGTCACACGGTCGAGCCGTGCCGCATACTGTCCCATTCCGCTCATCGAGGAGTCAAAATGTTGCGTCGTTCATTTCTGGGATTGCTGGTGTTGCTCGGCGTAAGGCCCGCCGTTGCTGACGATACGGGTGGCGCGGCCTTGTGGAACCGGCTGCGGGCGGGCGGCCATGTGGTGCTGATGCGCCATGCCGCGACCGTGCCGGGCGTCGGCGATCCGGCCAACTTTACGCTCGGAGCGTGCGCCACCCAACGCAATCTGTCCGAGGCCGGACGCGAAGACGCGCGGCGCATCGGCGCGGCCTTCCGCGAACGCTCGGTGCCGGTGTCGCAGGTGTTGTCGAGCCGGTGGTGCCGCTGTCTCGACACGGCGCAGCTGGCGTTCGGAAGGGCGCGGCCGGAGCCGATGGTCGATTCGATGTTCAACGATGACGCGGCGGCGCGCCAGGGCAAGGTGCGCGCGCTGCGGGCCTACCTGGCGGCGCATAAAGAGCCGGGTAATCTGGTGCTGGTGACCCATGACATCAATATCCGCGTCCTGGTGGACGAGAGCCTGTCGCAGGGCGAGATGGTAGTGGCGCTGGCGCAGCCGGACGGAACGCTGAAATCGATCGGCGTGCTGCCGCTGCCCACATAAAAAAACAGCCGCCACCGCGTTTCGGCGGTGGCGGCTGTTTGGTACGTCAGGTCAGCGGGCGACCAGTTGTCGCACTTCCTCTTTGACGAAGTGCGACTCGGCCGACCAGACGACGCAGGCGCGCGCGAGCAGCTTGGCTTCGGCATCGGCCAGCACGCCGTCGGCGTTGGCGATATTCCACATCGCCCGCAACAGCTGGCGGCGCAGCGCCGGGTCCTGGATCTCGCCGAGCAGCGCGTCGATCGTCTGCTCGTCGATCACCACGTGCTCATGCTTGACCGAGGTGCTCAGCATGTCCTGGCACAGCGCATCGACCAGATCGTGGAAATTATCGATATCGATGTCGATGTAGTCGAGCAGGCGCGATCGTTGCAGCGCCTGCAACTCGGACGGCGCCATATTGCCGTCCACGACCATGCAAAGGGCCACGAGGCGGCCGGCGGCGCTGGGACTATCGGTTTCGTAATGTCGCATTGCGTTACTCCTTCAA
>DASVTJ010000693.1:0-6358 GCA_036387635.1 Duganella sp. | reverse complement strand
ACTCTCGCCGAAGGCGGCGAAGTGGCGTATGACGCCGGGCTGCGCGCGCCCGCTGAAACGCGCCATGCGGCGCAGGTAATCGCGCGACGCCTTGCGCGGCAGCGGCTTGGTTAGGACATACCAAGCCAGCACCGGATACAGCACGATGCGGAACGGCCAGCGGCCGAACACGCGGCAGATCCAGAACATGAAGCGCATGCCGGCGGCAAAGCCGAACTCGTTGAGCGCGGCCCAGTGCAAGGAGCGCGCGCTCACGGTGCGCGCCACTTTCGCGCCAACAGTTTGGGGATGCGCGGCAGCATGCCGAAGAACAGCTTCGTGTGCATCCAGGTGATCAGCACATTGTCGCCCCACATGCGGAAGTGCGAGACGCCGTCGGCCGGATAGGATACGCGGGTCGGCAGGTTGACCACTTGCAGGCCTTCCCAATACAGGCGCACCAGGATGTCGGTGTCGAAGTTCATGCGCACACCGATGGCGTGGCGCGCCGCCAGCGCATTGACCGGCGCCACCGGATAGACACGGAAGCCGCACATCGAATCCTTGATGTCGAACGACAGCGTATTAATCCATACCCAGATGTGCGTCAAATAGCGGCCGTACAGGCGCGCCTTCGGCACCGACTCGTCGTAGATCGGACAACCGGCGATGATGGCGCGCGGGTGCGCTTGCGCCCGCGCCAGGAAGATCGGCACGTCGCCGGTCTGGTGCTGGCCGTCGGCGTCGATTTGCAGCACGTGGCTGAACCCCATCTCGGCCGCGCGGCGAAAGCCGCTGAGCACCGCCGCGCCTTTCCCTTGATTCCGGGGCAGCCGCACCAACGTGACGCGTTGCGGATTGGCCCGCGTCAGCGCATCCAGCACGGCGGCGCATTCGGCGCTGCTGCCGTCGTCGACCAATATGCATGGCGCGTCGTGGCGTAGCAAGCCATCCACCACCGTGCCGATCGCATGTTCGTGGTTGTACACCGGGACCACGATGCACGGTTTGAAAATCTTATTCATCGGCCCTCCCTGCCAGCAGCACCACGCGCCCGCTCGAATGTTGACCGGCGTCGGACGAGAAGCGGAAATTGAGGTTTCCCTTGACCGTGTCGTGCAGCAGTTCCAGATGCACCGGCTGCTCCGGCAGGATCACCTGCTGGAACTTGAGCGCGTTGATCCCTTTAAAAATAGCCGGCAGCGCGAAATACCGGCGGCCGTAATGAATCGCCCATTCGACCTGCACCACGCCCGGCAGGATCGGCGCGACGTCGAAGTGGCCGTCGAAATAGCGCAGTTCCATCGGCGCTGTCAGTTCCAGAAGCACTCGGGTCGGTGCGCGTTCCAGCTCGCGCACGCGCGGCAAAATCGGGCGCCGGTCGGCGGCGGCAGCGTCGGAATCCTTGTCCAACAGCGCCAGCAACGCGGCCAGCGTGGTCTTGCCCTGCGCGTTGACCGGCAATTGATCCAGATAGCGCCAGCGGCGCGGCAGCGCCACCATTTCCACGGTCGCGCTCAAGGCCGCGCGCAAACGCGCGTTCAGCGCGGCCTTGCCGTCGGTCTCGATCAGCGCCCGGCCGGCTGCGGTGGGCACGACAAATGCGGCCAGTCGCTGGCGTTCTCCGGCGATTTGATCGCAGACGACGACCCGGGCGTCGTCGGCCAGGCCGCTGGCCGTCAGTGCGGCTTCCATTGCCGTCAGCGAGATGCGTTTTTCTTCGATCTTGACGATCCTGTCGTTACGGCCCCGCAGCACGAAGCGCCCCTCGCCGCTACGTTCCGCGCGGTCGGCCAAGGCCAGCCAAGCGTCATCGGGCAAGTTCGGGGAGCGCACTTCCAGCGCGCCGTCCTCGGGGCCGATGCGCCACTCCACTTTAGGGAAAGGCAGCCATGCGTCGTCGTCCAAGGCGTGAAGCGAGTTACCAGCTGCCGCGCCGTCGCCCAATCTGCCGCTGGTGCCGCTGGTGGCGCTGGTGGCGGCGCGCTGGCGCCAGGCGACGCCGCCGGTCTCGGAGCTGCCGTACACTTCCACCGGCACCTTGCCCAGCAAGCTCCCCATGGCGAGCGCGGTTTCCGGCGCCAGCGGACCACCGGACGAGAACACGGCGCGCAGCATTTGTGCCGCGCCGCGCCAGTTCAGGTGATCAGGCAAGCGTTTCAGATGCGCCGGGCTGGCGATCAGCACGCACGCACCGCTTGCCAGCGCCGGCGCCAGTGCTTCGGGAAAGGCGATACTGATAGCGTGAATGGCGCGCCCGGAAGCGAGCGGCCATAAGACCTTGAACAGCAGGCCGTAGATATGCTGATGCGACACCGTCGCCAGGATCGCGGCGTCGCCCGCCGCTGGTCCGAACAATTGATCGAGCGTCGCCACCTCGTTCGCCATTTGCGAGAGCTTTTTGGGAATCGCCTGCGCGGCGCCGGTGCTGCCGGACGTGAACACCACCAGCGCCGGAAAATCGGCAGCGAGTGCGCCGCCCATGTCGGTATCGTCAGCAAAACCCCCGACCGCGCCGGACTCGCCAACCTTGTCGAAATTATCGGACTCCGGCAGCAACGGCTCCAGGTGCGCCGGGAATTCGCCGAGGAAGCCGTCGACCGACGCCTGCAACGAAGTGCATGTAGCTTCCAACGTATCGGCGCTGAGCCAGATGGTTTTGCCGGCGTGCCAGGCCGCCAGCAGCGCCGCGCCGAATTCGATGCTGTCTTCGAGATACAGCGCGAAGTCGCGTCCCGGCCGGCCTTGCAACAGCGCGTGCCAAGCGCGCGCGCGCATCAGGAACCGTTCGTTGGAAACGTCCACGCCCGCTCGCCAGCCGACGATGCCGTCCGCCGGCCGCGCGGAGAGCGCGGCGTAGAGATGTTCGATCCGGTCAGACATGATGCAACCGCTTGAAACGCATCCGCACCAGATACTCGGCGCCGAACAGGATCGCCATCAAGGCATAGGAAACCACGCCGGTGTACAGCGACCACACGGCCTCGGAAGCCCAAAGCGCGGTGGCCAGCGCGATGGCGCCATTGACCACGAAGAAGCCACACCACACCATGGTGACCGTGCGCATATAAGCCTGCGCCTGCGGCGGAAAGTCCTCGCCGCGCAGGCGCGCCATGCGCTCGACCGCCGACATCGGCGTCGTCAGGCTCCAGGCGAAACCGGCCAGCAGCGCGGCGCTCACCAGTACCGGATAAAGCTTCAGCGGCAGCAGCAGGTTGCTCCAGATGGCGCAGCCGACCAGCACCAGGGCGCCGGCCGCCGACCAGCGCGCGATGCCGCTCAACTTCAACGCGGGCAGGCGCGTGGCCACCGTCAGCAGCAGCAAACCGGCCAGCCAGCGCGGCTCCACCTGTCCATGACCGAGCCAGATCGCCAACGGATACAGCAGCGTCAGCGCCGCCGTCAATACAGTCATCGGCATCGCTTACGCCGCCTGCTCCGTCATGCCGGCCAGCGCGTCGACGACGTCGCCGACGGTGCGGATGGTCTTGAACACTTCCGGCGCCAGACGCTTGCCGGTCAGTTGTTTCAGCTTGACGGCCAGATCGACCGCATCGATGCTGTCGATATCGAGGTCGGCGTACAGATTCGAGCCGGTGCTCAGTTCCGCCTTGTCGAGTTCAAACATCTCGGCCAGCAAATCGATCACCGCGACTTGCAGCTGGTCTTTGCTCATATTGTTCAGATCAATCATGTCCTGCCCCTTATTTCTTGCGGTGCGTCTCGATCATCGCCGCCAGCGCCTGCACCGACGCGAAATGGCGACGGGTATCTTCCGAATCGGCGGACAGCGAAATGCCGTAGTTCTTTTGCAGCGCGACGCCCAGTTCCAGCGCGTCGATCGAATCGAGGCCGAGGCCTTCGACGAACAGCGGCGCGGCGCTGTCGATATCGTCCGGCGTGATGTCTTCCAGTTGCAGCACTTCGATGATCAGTTGTTTCACTTCCAGTTCAAGCATGACGTTGGCACTTCCCGGTAAAGTAGTCTTGTAAAAATTCGGTCAAACGGCGCGCGGCCATCACGTTGCTGGCGCCGCCCCCCGTAAACGGTTCGATCGCCAGGTCGTCCTGGACATCGATTTGTATCAGCACCCGGCGCGTCGGCACGCGCCACCACTTCTCGCCCTTGCCCAGCGTGGCCGGCTCGCAGCGGATCAGCACCGGCGTCATCGCGCGCGCGCCGCGCACGGCGATATTGGCCGCGCCGCGCTTCATGGTGATCACGCCATCGGCAGGCGTGCGCGTCCCCTCGGGGAACACGATCAGATTATTACCGCGCCGCAGCGAGGCGATGCAGTCGTCCACCAGCGCCGGCCCGCCCCGGTTGTTGATGTAGCCGGCCGCGCGCACCGTGCCGCCCGTGAAAGGGTTGTGCCACAACTCGCCCTTGACGATGCAGTCGGCGTTTTTCACAAAGGCCATCAGGAACACCGTATCGATCAGGGTCGGATGGTTGGCCAGTATCAGCAGGCCGCCGCGTTCCAGTTTATCCAGGCCGCGTATCTCGTAACGCAGCACGCCCAACACGCGCATCATGCCGACATACATGCGAAACGACCAGCGTATCAGCGCGCGCGCGGCGGTCACCCGCCGTTCCCTGCCGCGCACCGCCAGAAACAGCACCGGCAACAGCACCCGCATCAGCAGGCCGCCGGCGCCGAACACCGCGAAGCTCAAGCCCGTGGCGACCACGCGCCAATAACGCGACAGCGTGGCCAGCGCCGCCGGCGCCACCTTACGCATCGCGGCTCCAGCGCCATCGCATGCGGCCGTCGCAGCGCTCCAGCACATCCGCCCCGCCCAGATAAAACGCCGCCACATCCAGCGCGCCGGGCGTGCGCGAAGACGGCGCTTGGTCGCTGGCGGTCCAGCTTAAGGCGATGGTGTCGGCAGCGGCCGGCGCCATCAGCCATGCCCACGCGTGCGGCTGTTCGTCGCTAGCCTGATAAGGCAAAAACAGTTCCGGCATCTGGCAATCGGAGGCCACCAGCAGCACCATCGGCGCGCCGTCGTCGAGCAAACCGCACGCCTCGATGACCGCGTGTTCGATGGTCGACGCCCCCGCAGCCAACGCGATATGGTTGGCGCGGTCTGCGCGCGCGATGGTCAGCAGGCCGGCGGTGGCGTTATGCACCGACATGCTGAACGCCGTCGGCGACAGCGGATCGCCGTGCGCCAAATCGGCCAGCAGTTCAAGCGCGCGCGATACCTCGCCATGGCGCGAGCAAAACACGGTGGGAATGTTCGCGCCTTTATCGTCAAGGCCGTCGAGGCACCGGTAGGCGACTTCCAGCGCCATCTTCCCCAGGAAGCCGGCGCGCCGGCGCAGCATCGCCGGCATCGCCTTGACGCCCGGCTCCTCCCCGGGAACGATGGTGCGCGGCGCCCGCGCCCACTGCGCCCATGCCTCCGGCGTGGTCAGGCCAGGCGCCCATTCGGCATGCCCCGCGATCGAAAAAGTAACGCCATGACTGCGCATATTGACAAATAATCCACAGCTTTGAGATGGAAAAAAGTACGAACTCGCGCTCACACGCTGCGGAAAATGCCAGCCGGCGTACTTTAAAATTATAAACGAGAGCCGCTTGCATTCCGCCCAAGTAATAGTTGCCGGACAACTATTTTCGTCATTGAGCCGGGATTTTGTGCACGGTCGCGCGAAATCTTATGTGAACTATCACATTTTTTTGATACTACGAAAAAAGGACGGGGCGCATCGCTGCGGTCCCCGTCCTTAAAATTAAAATTGATCAGAATTGATTTACATTTTTACAGCACCCGTCAGAACACCCACAGCTTATCGACCGGCATCTGCAACCAGTAAGTGCCCGCTTCCAGCTTGTACTTGGAATAGGCGCGCAGGCCCAACTCCGCGCCGCCCGCGCTCTTGAACAGGCATTCGAAACGGTCGCCCAGGTACATGCAGGTCAGCAGCGGCAGCTCGATCGCGTTCTCCACCGGCGTCGCGCTGATCTTCAGCTCCTCCACGCGAATGATGGTCGACGGCTCGCCGCCGGCGGCGCCGCGCGCGGTGCCGGTCAAGATGGTGCCGTTGACGTCGAGGCGCACCTGCGCGCCGTCGCGCCCGAGCACCTTGGCCGGCAAGCGGTTGTTACTGCCCATGAACTCCGCGGTGAACAGCGTCTCCGGCGTTTCGTACATGCTTTGCGGCGTGCCTTGCTGCTCGATCTTGCCGTTATTGAGCAGCAGGATGCGGTCCGAGATCGCCATCGCCTCGGCCTGGTCGTGCGTCACCATCAGCGCCGACAGGCCCAGTCGCACAATCAGCTCGCGCAAAAAGGCGCGCGCCTCCTCGCGCAGCTTGGCGTCCAGGTTCGACAGCGGCTCGTCGAGCAGGATCACCGGCGGGTTGTAGACC
>DASVTJ010000692.1:0-2722 GCA_036387635.1 Duganella sp. | reverse complement strand
ATGTAGGTTTCTGCTTCGCCGATGGCGGTCTTCAGGCCGTCCATCAGCTTGTCGCGTGCTGCGCCGCTGGCGCCCTGGCCGTTGGAGATGCCGTTTCCGTTCTGATGAGTTTGATCCATGGTGATGACCTCGTATCTTTGGCTGAGTGAAGGGGATAACCAGTGTAGTCGCCAAGTTCATGGCGGCTTTGCGCTGGCTCAATCGTGTCAGCGCAGCGCGTAGTCCAGCGCAATGCCGGCAAATACTGCTGCCCCGAGCCAGTTATTATGACGGAAAGCGTAAAAACAAGCGTCCCGCTCCCGTGCGCGTATCAATGTGTAGTGGTAGAGCGCGATCGCGGCCGCCGCCACCAGGCCGGCGATGAACCATAAACCCATTCCCAACTGCAACCCACAGACCAGCAGCAGCGCCAAATGGACGCCGTAGCACAGCATGACGGCGGCGACGTCGTAGCGTCCGAACGTGATGGCAGAGGTCTTGATGCCGATCTTCAGGTCGTCGTCGCGGTCGACCATCGCGTATTCGGTGTCGTAGGCCACGGCCCAGAAGACGTTGCCCAGCAGGAGTACCCACGCCACCGGCGGCACGCCGTTCTGGACCGCCGCGAACGCCATCGGAATGCCGAAGCCGAAGGCGATGCCCAGGTACGCTTGCGGAATGGCGAAGAAGCGCTTGAAGTACGGATAGGTGCCGGCGATGACGACGGCCGCCACCGACAGTTGCTTGGTCAGCGTGTTGAGCGGCAGGATCAGGCAGAAGGAGACGATCGCCAGCACGGCGGCGATCGCCAGCGCTTCCTTGCCGCTGATGCGGCCGCTGGTGAGCGGACGCTGCGCGGTGCGCTTGACGTGCTTGTCGATATCCTGGTCGGCGTAATCGTTCATCGCGCAGCCGGCCGAGCGCATCAGCAGGGTGCCGAGCGAGAAGATCACGAGCAGCCTCCAGTCCGGGGTGCCGTTGGCGGCCAGCCACAAGGCGCACAGCGTCGGCCACAGCAGCAGTAACGTGCCGATGGGTTTGTCCAGCCTGACCAGGCGAAAATACAGCTCCAGCTTGTTCATCGATTGCGCCGCGTGTAGGGAAAGATCGGCATTATCGCAAATACCGGCCGGGCCGGGCCGATGTGGAAGTGGATTACGTGCAACGATCATCCACCCCACGCGATTGCGTGACGATGTGGCAGCGTCTTATTGTTCCTGACACAGCGGCGTGATGCCGGGCAGGTCGCAGCCGGCGACGATGTCGCAGATGGCGTCGATGGCCGCTTTGCGGGTGAAACTCTTGCGCCACACGATGACCACGCGCCGCGACGGCTGCGGCGCGTCGAAGTGGCGGAAGCGCAGCATGCCTTCAGTGGTGTTCATGTCCGGCACCGAGGCGCGCGGCAACACGGTCAGGCCGATGCCGCTGGCGACCATGTGGCGGATGGTTTCCAGCGACGAGCCTTCGAAGGTGCGCTGCATGCCGTTGCCGGGTGCCGAGAAGCGCGCCATTTCGGGGCAGACTTCCAGCACTTGGTCGCGGAAGCAGTGGCCATTGCCAAGCAACAGCATATTCTCGGTTTTGAGGTCGTCGGCGGGAATGGATTTGCGCTTGCCCCACGGATGCTGGGCCGGCATGGCGACCACGAAAGGTTCGTCGTACAGCGCTTGCATCGCCATGCCGTGGTCGGGCAGCGGCAGTGCCATGATGGCCGCGTCGAGCTCGCCCTGGCGCAGCATCTCCAGCAGCCGCACGGTGAAATTTTCCTGCAAAATCAACGGCATTTGCGGCACTTTGTCGATCATGCCCTTGACCAGCGGCGGCAGCAGGTAGGGGCCGATGGTGTAGATCACCCCGAGGCGCAGCGGGCCGGCCAGTGGATCTTTGTTCTGTTTGGCCAGTTCCTTGATCGCGGCGGTTTGCTCCAGCACGCGTTCGGCTTGGGCGACGATCTGCGCGCCCA
Organism: Duganella sp.; assembly: GCA_036387635.1. Taxonomy (GTDB): domain Bacteria; phylum Pseudomonadota; class Gammaproteobacteria; order Burkholderiales; family Burkholderiaceae_D; genus Rugamonas. The sequence continues at coordinate 777 of DASVTJ010000692.1, read as the reverse complement.
GCGGCGTGACCGAGATTTCGGCGCCGCCTCGTTCGAACAGCACCACGCCCAACTCGTCTTCGAGTTTCTTGATGGCGACCGACAGCGTCGGCTGCGCAACGTAGCAGGCTTCGGCGGCGTGCCCGAAGTGTTTTGCTCGCGCAACGGCTACTATATATTTCAGTTCGGTCAGGGTCATGAATCTATTTGAACACAGGCGATGTACGGATGCAATAATTGTGGGTCAACAAAGGTTCATTGTAGCGGAATGCTGTCGATATAATGCAGCGTGATGGCGCAAACGCCGGGAAACGATGCATTAATATCCATGACACGGCACCCTCGGCGCGGCCGGCCCGGTTACCGGGCGCTAAAGACGAACTGACGTATTTACTCGAAAAGATATCCATGCCTCAATTTGAAGACAAGATTTGCACCCGCGAACAATTGGCCGCGCGCGTAGCCGCGTTGCCCAAGCCGGTGGTGTTGACCAACGGCGTGTTCGATATCCTGCACCGTGGCCATGTGACGTACCTGGCGCAGGCGCGCGATTTGGGCGCGTCGTTGGTGGTCGCTGCCAATACCGACGCCTCGGTCAAGCGGCTGGGCAAGGGCGACGACCGCCCGCTGAACAACTGCGGCGACCGCATGGCGGTGCTGGCGGCGCTGGAGTCGGTCAGCCTGGTGGTCGACTTCGACGAGGACACGGCGCTGGAGGTGGTGCAGCAGGCGCGGCCGGAGATTTACGCCAAGGGCGGCGACTATCGGATGGACGCGATTCCGGAAGGCAAGGCGGTG
>DASVTJ010000691.1:0-8514 GCA_036387635.1 Duganella sp. | reverse complement strand
TGATGAAGGGCAGCCTGCACACCGATGAACTGATGGGCGCCGTGGTGGCGGCCGACACCGGCCTGCGCACCGCGCGCCGCCTGAGCCACTGCTTCATCATGGACGTGCCGGGACGCAGCGAGCCGCTGATCATCACCGACGCCGCCGTCAACATCAATCCCGGCCTGACCGAAAAGGTCGACATCGTGCAAAACGCCATCGACCTGGCGCATGTGCTCAAATTCGACCCGGTCAAAGTCGCCATCCTTGCGGCCGTCGAGACGGTGAGCGCGAAGATGCCGTCGACGATCGACGCGGCGGCCCTGTGCAAGATGGCCGACCGCGGCCAGATCACCGGCGCCATTCTCGACGGCCCGCTGGCGATGGACAACGCCATCGACATGGAGGCGGCGGCGATCAAGAACCTGGTTTCGCCGGTGGCCGGTCAGGCCAACGTGCTGATCGCGCCCGATCTGGAGGCCGGCAACATGCTGGCCAAGAGCCTGACCTTCATGGCCGGCGCCGGCGCCGCTGGCATCGTGTTGGGCGCGCGCGTGCCGATCATCCTGACCAGCCGCGCCGATTCGGTCGAGGCGCGGCTGGCATCGTGCGCGGTGGCGGTGCTGCTGGCGCATAGCCAGGCGTCGGCCGTCGCCGCCGCCGTTGCCGCCACCGTCAGCGGAGGCTGATCGCATGGCGGCCAACGATTGCATCGTCGTCATCAACGCCGGCTCGTCCAGCATCAAGTTCTCGCTGTTCGATGTCGGTTCGGCCGGCGCGCCGTCGGAGGAATTGCGGCTGGCGCTGCGCGGCAAAATCGAGAACATCAACGCTGGCGTGACGCGTTTCATCGCCCAGGATGCGCAAGGGCAGACGGTCGGCGAGCAAAGCTGGCCGGATGCGCCCATCGATCACGCGGCCGGCATGCGCTTCCTGATCGAGTTCGCGCACACGCACCTGGACGGACGGCGCGTGGTCGCGGTCGGCCACCGCATCGTCCACGGTGGCGTCGAATACAGCGGGCCGCAACGGCTGGACCAGGCTGTCGTCGCCGCGCTGGAAAAACTTGTGCCGCTGGCGCCTTTGCACCTGCCGCACAATCTGGCGCCGGTGCGCTCGATGATGGCGCTGGCGCCGGAAGTGCCGCAGGTCGGCTGCTTCGACACCGCCTTCCACGTCGGCCAGCCGGCCGAAGCGCAAGCGTTCGCGCTGCCGGCCCGCATCACGGACCTGGGCATACGGCGCTACGGCTTCCACGGCCTGTCCTACGAATATATCGCCAGCCGCCTGCCACAGGCCGACGCCGCCCTGGCCGGCACCAAGGTGGTGGCCGCGCACCTGGGCAACGGTGCCAGCATGTGCGCGATGGCGGCCGGCCGCAGCGTCGCCAGCACCATGGGCTTCACCGCCGTCGACGGCCTGCCGATGGGGACCCGCTGCGGCGATCTCGATCCCGGCGTGGTGTTATACCTGATCGAAGAACTGGGCATGGACGTGGCTGCGGTGCAAAAGCTGCTGTACCAGGAATCCGGCCTGCTGGGCGTATCGGGCATCTCCGCCGATATGAGAACGCTGGAGCAAAGCGGCGATCCGCGCGCGAAGGCGGCCATCGCCCTGATGGTCTACCGGATCGGCCGCGAACTCGGTTCGCTGGCGGCGGCGCTGGGCGGACTCGATGCGCTGGTGTTCTCGGGCGGGATCGGCGAGAACAGCGTCGCGCTGCGCGCCGCCGTCTGCCGCGACGCCGCCTGGCTGGGCGTGGCGCTGGACGTGGCGGCCAATAACGCCAATCCGCGCGGAGTGGCCCGCATCAGCACCGCCGCCAGCAAGGTGGCGGTGTGGGTGGTGCCGGCCAACGAGGAACTGATGATCGCCCGCCATACGTTAACAATGCTGACGATGTTGGAGCAATCATGAACACCGAAACCGTCTTTCCCATTTTGGCCGGCAAGCGCGCCCTGGTGGTTGGCGTGGCCAACGAACATTCGATCGCCTGGGGTTGCGCGCAGGCGTTCCGCAAGGCCGGCGCCGACGTCGTGCTCACCTATTTGAACGACAAGGCTTTACCGCATGTCGCGCCGCTGGCCGCGCAGATCGACGCGCAGCTGCTGCCGCTGGACGTGACCCGGCCGGGCGAACTCGAATCGCTGTTCGCGACCTTGGGCGCACAGGGAAAGCTCGATATCCTGGTGCACTCGATCGCGTTCGCGCCCAAAGCCGACCTGCAGGGCGGCTTGCTCGATTGTTCGCTGGACGGTTTTTTGCAGGCGATGGACGTCTCGTGCCACTCGTTCGTGCGGATGGCCAAGCTGGCGGTACCGCTGATGACCGACGGCGGCACGATGTTCGCGATGAGCTATCACGGCGCCAACAAGGTGGTGCCCAACTATAACGTCATGGGACCGGTGAAGGCGGCGCTCGAAGCGTCATGCCGCTACCTGGCTTATGAGCTCGGACCGCGCGACATCCGCGTACACGCGATCTCGCCGGGACCGCTGCGCACCCGCGCCGCCTCGGGACTCAAGGATTTCGAACGGCTGCTCAACGACGCCGCCGCGCGCGCGCCGCTGGGGGAGCTGGTCGACATCGACGATGTCGGCGGGACCTGCGCCTTTCTGGCGACGCCGTACGCGCATCGGCTTACCGGCAGCACGGTCTATGTCGACGGCGGGCTGAATATCATCGGCTAACCGCACAACACCACCCCGCAGGCCTGCCGTGTCAGGACTTCATCGCCTGCTTGGCCAGGAACTCGTGGATCTGCGACACCACCGCCGCGCCTTCGCCAACGGCGGCGGCCACGCGTTTGGTCGAATTGGCGCGCACGTCGCCGATGGCGAAGATGCCCGGCACGCTGGTCTCCAGGCTGGCGTGGCGGCTGCCGAGCGCGCAGCCGGGCGTGTCGTAGCCGGTCAGGATGAAGCCCTTGGCGTCGACCTCCACGCCGCAGTCGCCCAGCCAGTCCGTGTTCGGATCGGCGCCGATGAACAGGAAGACACGGCGGACGTCGTAGTCGGTTTCTATCGCGCCGTCGCCGCTGCTGTCTCGTACTCGCACCTGTTGCAGCCCTTCGTCGGCATTGCCTTCCAGCGCCACGATCTCCGAGTGAGTATGCAGCACGATGTTCGGCGTCGCCTCGATCCGCTCGATCAAGTAGCTCGACATCGTCGCCGCCAAGCCGTCCTTGCGCACCAGCATATGCACCTTCGACGCGTGACCGGACAGGAACACCGCCGCCTGGCCGGCCGAATTGCCGCCGCCGACCAGCACCACTTCCTCGTTGGCGCACAGCTTGGCCTCCAGCGGCGAAGCCCAGTAGTAAACGCCTTTGCCTTCGAACTGCGTCAGGTTGGCCAGCGACGGGCGCCGGTAGCGCGCCCCGCACGACAGCACCACGGCGCGCGCCCGCAGTTTTTGCAGGCTGCCGCACATCTCGACCTGTAGCGCCCCGTCGCAGCAGATCAGCCGCCCGGCCGGCGCCGGTATCGCCATCTGCACGCCGAATTTACGCGACTGCACGTAGGCGCGCCCGGCCAGCGCGCGCCCCGATATCCCGGTCGGGAAGCCCAGGTAATTTTCAATCCGCGCGCTGGCCGCCGCCTGGCCGCCATAGGCGCGCGTCTCCAGCACCAGCACCGACAAGCCCTCCGAGGCCGCGTACACCGCCGTCGCCAGCCCGGCCGGCCCGGCGCCGACCACGATCACGTCCCACAGCTGATTGGAGTTCAACTCCGGCAGCGTGCCGAGGCAGCGTCCCAGTTCGACCGTCGACGGATTTTTGCGCACGCTGCCGTCCGGGCACACCACCAGCGGCATGTCGTCCGGCTGCGGCTCGTAGCGTTCGCACAATGCGCGCGCCTGCGCGTCGCTGTTCGGGTCCAGCAGCTTGTGCGGAATGCCGTTGCTGGACAACCAGCCTTGCAGCGCGTGCGCGCGCGGATGGCCGGGTGTTGCAATCAGCACTAACCCGCTGGCGCCGTTGTCCATCAGTTCGACGCGCCGCAATATGAAGGCGCGCACGATCCGCTCGCCCAGTTCCGCCTCCGCCATCAGCAACGCGCGCAGCGATTGCGTCGTCAGCACCAGCACCTCGATCGCGCCGACCGCGTGGCCGTTGACCAGCGACGGCACGTCGGACAGCTGGCTCATTTCGCCGGCGAATTCGCCCGGCAAATGCTCGGTGATCAGCGACGTGTTTCCCAGTCCGTCATAGCGGCTGATGCGGATTTTCCCGCTTAGCACGACGACCATGCCGAAGGTGCTGCGACCGGCCTGGAACAGCATCTCGCCGTCGCGGTAGCAGGCCCGCGCGCCGAAGCGCTCCATGCGTTTGATCTCGGAAGCGTCGAGGACGGGCAGTGCCTGGCCGGTGCGCGATTTGAAGGTGTCGTTGGTCGTCATGGCGACAGTTTAACGCGATTAAATGGTGCACCGCCAGAATCTAAAGGGAGAGCGGCCGGTGATCATCATTGTGATTCTTTGAGCAGGTGCTGATTTTTAAACACAAGCGACTACTAGAATGCGCTCATAAGCTGATCATAAAACACCGGCCACACCGATGGCCGTGACGACAGGAGACGATAGTGAACTTAGCGAATCAACACCGCAATCAGCACCAGCGCCAGCACCAGCAGCGGGACGGCGGCCGGATCACCCAACGTGTCATCGTGGCGGCGGTGGCCTCGGCGGTCGCCTCCATCCTCGCCGGTAACGCGATGGCCCAGGCCACCCAGGCCACCCAGGCCGCCGTGCCGCGCGCGCCGGACGATGCCGCGCCGGCCGTCGTCACCGTGGTCGGCACCCGTAAATCGGTGGCCTCGGCGATCGACCGCAAGATCCGCAATTCCACCGTCTCCGACTCGCTGGTGGCCGAGGACATCAACCAGTTCCCGGATAAGAACGTCGGCGAGGCACTGTCGCGCATCACCGGCGTGCAGCTCACGCGCGATTTCGGCGAAGGCTCGCAGGTTTCGATTCGTGGCGTCGAACCGGACCTGAACCGGGTCGAGGTCAACGGCATGTCGGTGCTGGGCACGAACGGCAACGCCGGTCGCGGCGCCGAACTGCGCGAACTGGCCTCGGAACTGATCTCGTCGATCGACGTCTATAAAGGCAGCACCGCCGACCTGACCGAGGGCGGCGTCGGCGGTACCGTGGTGATCACCACCCGCAAGCCGCTCGACTTCAAAAAGTTCACCATCGCCACCACGCTCTCGGGCGAACAGGCGTCGACTCGTGGCGGCGTGCAGCCGCGCGCCAGCCTGCTGATCGCCGACCAGTTCATGGACGGACGACTGGGCCTGATGGCCAACGTGGTCTACGACGACGTCCATACCCGCAACGACTACACCCGCAACACCACTTGGCGCTTCCTGCGCGACTGGGACTTCTCGCCCGAGAAAACCGTCACCTCGCTCGACCCGATGGTGGCCGGTATATCGACCGTCGGCGGCTGCTCCGCCGCCACGCTGAGCGCCGCCCAGCGCACCGCATGCACCGCGCAATGGTCCGACTACACGCCCGGCACGCCGCGCTACGGCATCTGGACGCGCGACCACAAACGCACGTCGGCCGAATTCACCGCCCAGTACAAATTCAGCAACGACCTGAAAGCCTACGTCAGCTACCAGGGCAACAAGCAGGACCAGCGCCTCAACGACCGCAATTTCGGCACTGACTTTACCGCCGACACCCGCCTGTCGAGGGCCGGCGCCGCGCCGACCTACAACGCCAGCGGCGTGCCGACCGGAGGCAACTGCTCGCCGATATCGGCCACCACCACGCCGGCCGGCATGACCGTCAGCAACCACGTCGTCACCGAGTACACCGTTGGCGATTGCACCTACGCGGCCGGCGAGGGCGGGCAGGGAGCCTTCGCCACGTCGGCGCGCGACTTCGCCCTGAAGATCGATTCGCGCTACGCCACCACCGGCTTTACCTACAAAAACGGCGCGCTGGAGGTCGAAGGTTTGGGCGGCACATCGCGCTCGAATTACCACAACGAGACCAACAGCATTGTGCTGACGCAGAACGCGCCGGGCCTGAAGGTCACGCTCGACGGCCAGGGACTGCCGCACTTTACCTTCCCGGCCGGGTACTCGCCCGACGACAGCAGCGCCTACGTGCGCGCCGAACTGCAGTACCGCCCCTACGAAACCAAGAACGACGAAGACCAGGCCAAGCTCGATTTCAAGTATCGCCTGTCGACGCCATTCTTCAGCAAGATTTGGTTCGGCGTCCAGGGACGCAAAGCGTCGGCGCAGCGCTACAACGGCACCGGCTACCTGCTCAACAACGGCGCGGATCTGGTGGGCACCGCCGACGACACCTACGTCGGCGCCGCCAACATCAACCAGACGCTGACCTATGATCCGAACAACAAGACCGGCGTCCTGCGTCCGCCGTCGCGGCCCAGCCTTGTCGAACCTGGCAACACCAGCGGCTATCTGAGCGCCACCCAGATGTCGCAGCTGGTCGACGCCGTGCGCGGGCGCTCGCCGGGCACCTTCTTCGGCGGTTACGACAAGGTCGGCAACGTCCCAAGCGACTGGCTGTCGCCGGTGTACGGCCAGGCCGCGCCGTTCTTCGACACGTCCAAGTTCAATTTCGACCGCATTTACAACGGCTTGGGAACCGATGGCGTCACGCATCCGCAAGTGCCGGCGTACAAGGTCGAAGAGAGCATCAAGTCCGCCTACATGCGGGTTGACTTCGACACGGAGCTGTATAACCATCAAATCTGGGGCAACGTCGGCGTGCGCTACACCGGCACGCGCGACAAGTCCACCGGCTCGGCGACATACGGCGTGCGGGTGGCGACGCCGAACGTCGGCGTCGGCTATGCCGACCGGCTGCTGGGCACCAGCATCTCCACCCTCGAGAACTCCTACCACGACTATCTGCCAAGCCTGAACGTCATGGGGTGGGCGGTACCGGACCTGTTCATGGTGCGCTTCGGACTGGCCAAAGTCATGTCGCGGCCCCGCGTCGACCTGCTGGTGCCGAACGCGCGCTGCATCACCGGCAGCGGCAACCCCGCCTACGGCGGCGACGGCGACGACGATTGCACGGCCGGCAATCCGGACCTGAAGCCGTTCCGCGCCCTCAATACGGACTTGAGCTTCGAGTACTATCCAAGCGCCGACAGCCAGGTCAGCGTGGGCCTGTTCAAAAAGGAGATCGACAGCTACATCCTGGAAAAGCAGATCGTCAAAGGCGTGGACCTGTTCAGGAATGGCCAGCGTTTCGACGTCACGCAAGCGATCAACGGCGAAGGCGCCACCACCAAGGGCATCGAGCTGACGGCGCGCACCGCTTTCACCTTTTTGCCGGGCTGGCTGGGCGGCTTTGGCGGTGACGTCAACTACACCCGCATGAGCTACAAATACGCGCCCGGCACCGAACGGATTAATATCCTCGACGGCTCCGTGCTGCCGTATGCAGGCATGTCGAAGAACAGCTACAACGCCGCGCTGTGGTACGACCTGGGCAAGATCAACGCCCGCCTGGCCTACAACTACCGCGACCGCTTTTACACCGGTAACAACGATGTCGCCGGCAATCCGACGTTCCAGGACAAGACCGGCTTCCTCGACGCCAAGTTCCAATATCGCTACAATGACAACGTCACGTTCTCCATCGAAGGCAAGAACCTGACGGACCAGGCGCAGAACACCGACGCCGGCGATTTGACCCGCATAAACGAAGTCGCGTGGTCGGGCCGTCGTTACTTCTTCAGTGTATCGATCAAAAACTAAGGACATCATGGCGCAAGCATTCATTGCGCGCGGATTGACAACGGCGGCCTGTGTGGCCGCTGTTTTTTCATTCGCGCTTGCCGCATCGGCGGCGGAACCGACATTCAACAACCCGCTGGTCAAGCAGCGCGCCGACCCGCAAGTGGCGCTGCACAGCGACGGTTACTACTACTTCACGGCCACCGCGCCGGAGTACGACCGCATCGAACTGCGGCGCGCGCGCTCGCTCAACGAGTTGGGAGCGGCCGACGCCAAGGTGGTCTGGCGCAAGCACGCCAGCGGCATCATGGGCGCGCACATCTGGGCGCCGGAGATGCACTATATCGACGGAAAATGGTACATCTACTTCACGGCCGGGCGTTCGGACAAAATCTGGGAGATTCGCCTGTACGTGCTCGAAAACAACTCGCCCAATCCACTGGAAGGCGAATGGAAGGAACTGGGGCAGCTGAAGACGGGCTGGGAATCGTTCGCGCTGGACGCGACGACGTTCGCGCTGGGCGACAAGCGCTATTTGCTTTGGACGCAAGTGGCGCCAAGGGCGACCACGCACGCGACCAACATCTACATCGCCGCGATGGACACGCCGTGGTCGATCAAAGGTCCGGCGACCTTGCTGACCAAGCCGGAATATGACTGGGAGAAGGTCAAGCACGCCGTCAACGAAGCGCCGGCGGCGCTGGTGAAGAATGGCCGGGTGTTCGTCAGCTACTCGGCCAGCGCCACGGACGCGAACTATGCTTTAGGTTTGCTGACCGCGCCGGTGGGCGGCGATTTG
>DASVTJ010000690.1:0-1536 GCA_036387635.1 Duganella sp. | reverse complement strand
GGTGATCACGGCGCGCTGCGGCACACCGTTGGCCGAGATCGAGGCGCTGCTGGCCCAACACCATCAGATGCTGGCTTTCGAGCCGCCGCGCTTCGGCGCCGGATCGACCATCGGCGGCGTCGTCGCCAGCGCCTTGTCCGGGCCGCGCCGCGCCAGTGCGGGCGCGGTGCGCGACTTCGTGCTGGGCGCGCTGCTGATGGATGGACGCGGCGAGGCGCTGCGCTTCGGCGGGCAGGTGATGAAGAACGTCGCCGGCTATGACGTTTCACGATTGCTGGCCGGTTCGCTCGGCACGCTGGGGTTGATCCTGGAAGTGTCGCTCAAGGTGCTGCCGGTGCCGCTGCGCGAAGCGAGCATCCGGTTCGACATGAGCGAGATCGAGGCGTTGACGCGCGTGAACGAGTGGGCCGGCCAGCCGCTGCCGATATCGGCCAGTTGCTGGCATCAGGGCGCGCTGTCGCTGCGCCTGTCGGGCGCCGAAGCGGCGGTGGTGGCGGCGCAGCGCCGGCTCGGCGGCACGCCGCTCGACGACGGGGCGGCGTTCTGGGCATCGTTGCGGGATCAGTCGCATGATTTTTTCACTGGCGGCGGCAGTTTATGGCGTTTGTCGGTGCCGCCGGCGGCCAGCGCCATCATCCTGCGCGGCGAGCAGCTGATCGAGTGGGGCGGGGCGCAGCGCTGGCTCAAGGTGGCCGAGTGCGACGCCGCGCAGGCGGCGGGCGTCCGCAGCACCGTGGCGGCGGCGGGCGGACACGCGGCGCTGTTCCGTGGCGCGGATAAGCAGCTTGGCGTCTTCCATCCGCTGGCGCCGGCCGTGGCGAAGATCCACGACCGACTCAAGCAGTCCTTCGATCCGGCGGGGATCTTCAATCCCGGTCGCATGTACTGACAGGATTTCCATGCAAACCAATCTGGCCGATTTCATCAAGAACACCCGCGAAGGCGAGGAGGCAGACGCCATCCTGCGCTCCTGCGTGCACTGCGGCTTTTGCACCGCCACCTGTCCCACCTACCAGTTGCTGGGCGATGAGCTGGACGGACCGCGCGGACGTATTTACCTGATCAAGCAGGTGCTCGAGGGCGCGCCGGTCACCGCCAAGACGCAAACGCACCTGGACCGCTGCCTGACCTGTCGCAACTGCGAAACCACCTGTCCATCGGGGGTCAAGTACGGACGGCTGATCGACATCGGCCGCAAGGTGGTGGAGGACCGCGTCGAACGCCCGCCGATGGAGCGGTTCAAACGTAAAATGCTGAAGGAGGTCTTGCCGCGCAAGGGCCTGTTCACGGCGGCCCTGCGCGCCGGGCAGATTTTTCGTCCGCTGCTGTCGCCGGCGTTGCAGGACAAGATTCCGGCGATGCGGCGCGCCGGCGCCTGGCCCGCGCGCGAACACCCGCGCAAGATGCTGGTGCTGGAAGGCTGCGCGCAGCCGGCGATGGCGCCCAACATCAACACGGCCGCCGCCCGCGTGCTGGACGCGCTGGGCGTGCAGCTGATCGTCGCGCGCAAGGCCGGCTGCTGCGGCGCGCTGCGCC
>DASVTJ010000689.1:0-4072 GCA_036387635.1 Duganella sp. | reverse complement strand
TTCTTCAGGCGCGCGCGCTCCATCGCGGCGGCGATGATGGCGCGCTTGCGTTCCTTCTCGGCGGCGTCGGCGGCGGTGGCCGGATCGAGCGCTTCGACCGCGACCATCTTGGCGGCGGCCTTGGCGGCCAGGCGCGCGTCGTTCTCTTCCTTCTCGCGCTTCAGGCGCAAGGCGCGGAAGTCGTGGCGTTCGCGCGCGGCGTCGGCGTCGGGCTGGCTCCACGCGGCCCAACCGGTGCTCTCGGTGACCGGGTACATGACGATGCAATCGACCGGGCATGGATGCACGCACAGGTCGCAGCCGGTGCACAGGTCCGGCACCACGGTGTGCATCAGCTTTGCGGCGCCGACGATGGCGTCCACCGGACAGGCCTGGATGCACAAGGTGCAGCCGATGCACAGCGCTTCGTCGATGTAGGCGAGCGCGCGCGGACGTTCGAGGCCATTGATGGGATTGAGCGGGATGACCGGGCGCCCGGTCACTGCCGACAGCCGCGCGATGCCTTCGGCGCCGCCGGGTGGACACTGGTTGATGTCGGCCGCGCCGGCGGCGATCGCCTCGGCGTAGGGACGGCAGCCGTCATAGCCGCATTTGGTGCATTGGGTCTGCGGCAGGACGTCTTCGATGCGGTCGGCGAGTGGTGGGGTGGCGGGCACGTTGGATGGGGCGACGAAGCGATAAAGCGCCATTATCCGATATCTGCGCCGGCCGGGCCGAAAAACCTTATCGCGGACGCTGTTTCGGCGGCTAAAAAATCCCCGCCGGGGCAGGGATCTGGTTTGGCCTTGCTGGTTTGGCTTAGCGGTGCTTCTTGATGAAGTCGGTGATCTTCGGGCACACCATCTCGCGCCAGCGGCGGCCCGAGAAGATGCCGTAGTGGCCGGCGCCCGGCGCCACGTAATCCTGTTGCATGTCGGCGGGAATGCCGGTGCACAGGTCGTGCGCGGCCTGCGTCTGGCCGGCGCCGGAAATGTCGTCAAGCTCGCCCTCGACGGTGAACAGCGCCACCGTCGTGATGTCCTGCGGGCGCACCAGCTTGCCACCGACGGTCCACGTGCCCATCGGCAGCGAGAATTCCTGGAACACCGTCTTGATCGTGTCCAGATAATATTCGGCCGGCATGTCGAGCACGGCGTTGTACTCGTCGTAAAACTTGCGGTGGCTTTCCGCCGGCTCGTCGTCGCCCTCGACCAGATGCGCGTAGAACTCGCGGTGGCTCTGCGCGTGGCGGCCCGGGTTCATGGCGATGAAGCCGGCGTGCTGCAGGAAGCCCGGATAGACCTTGCGGCCAAAGCCCGGATAGTTCGGCGGCACCGCGTAGATGACGGTGTTTTCAAACCATGAGAATTTCTTTTCGGTGGCCAGGTTGTTGACCGCAGTCGGCGAGCGGCGCGGGTCGATCGGGCCGCCCATCATCGTCATCGTCTTCGGCAACATCGGGTCTTTGTCCGTGGCCATCAGCGAAATGGCCGCCAGCACCGGCACCGTCGGCTGGCACACGGAAATGACGTGCAGGTCCGGACCCAGATGGCGGATGAAGTCCTGCACATAGTAGATGTAGTCGTCCAGATGGAACGGACCCTCCGACAGCGGCACCATGCGCGCGTCGGTCCAGTCGGTGATGTAGACGTCATGGTCGACCAGCAAGCCGCGCACGGTGTCGCGCAGCAGCGTCGAGTGGTGGCCCGACAGCGGCGCCACCAGCAGCACGGTCGGCTGGTCCAGCGCCTTGGCCTGCTCTTCGCCCAGATCCTTCTTGAAGTGGATCAGGCGGCAGAACGCCTTGTTGATGACCACTTGTTCGGTGATGCCGACCGTTTCGCCGTTGACGACGGTGGTGTCGATCTCGAACGCCGGTTTTTGGTAGTCCTTGCCCAATCGGTACATCAGCTCGTATCCGGCGGCGAGCCGTTGCGAAAACGGCGTGTGCGCCAGCGGCGAGATCGGATTGGTCAGGATTTTGGAGGTCGCGTCCGCCCATTGCATCAATGGCGAAAGGAGCGTGCGTTGCATTTCGTGCAGTTGGTAGAGCATATATCGTCCCGGTCAAAGCATGGTGCGGTGCACCAATGCACCCCATCATAAGCCAATTATAGAGTATTTGTTTGTGGCTCGAAGCATTCCAAAATACTGTTGAGAAAGTGCGGCCACGACGATTTCCCAGCCCATCGCCGCATGATAGTACTGCTGAACCATAAAAAAAAGCAGCGTTTCCGCTGCTTTTGTGTAGGACATTTCCTTACCGTCACTCGATTTGCGTTTAATCGAAGACCGGCGTCTCCACGCCCAATACTTTGTGCAGCTTCGGCGACGTCGTGGTGTACTGCATGTGGATCTTTTTGTCCGGGAAGATGTACGGCGCGGCGCCGAAGGCGGCCAACGCGGCTTCGTGGAAGCCCGACAGGATCAGCTTTTTCTTGCCCGGATAGGTGTTGATGTCGCCCACGGCAAAGATGCCCGGAACGTTGGTCTCGAACTTCTCGGTGTTTTGCACCTTCAGCTGGCGGCGCTCGATGTCCAGGCCCCATTCGGCGATCGGACCCAGCTTTGGCGACAGGCCGAAGAACACCAGCAGCATGTCGAGCGGCAAGCGGCGGGTGACGCCGTCCGGGCCGGTGACCTTCAGTTCGCTCAGTTTGCCGTCTTTCGACTCGAAACCGGTGGCCTGGCCGATGATCAGTTGCATTTCGTAGTCGTCGCACAAGGCTTTCATCTTGGCGACCGATGCCGGCGCGGCGCGGAAGTCTTCGCGGCGGTGCAGCAAAACAACCGATTCGGCCTTGCCGACGAAGTTCAATGCCCAGTCCAGCGCGGAGTCGCCGCCACCGCAGATGACGATGTTCTTGCCCTCGAAGATGGCCGGGTCCTTGACCTTGTAGTGCAGCTGCGAGCCTTCGAACACGTCGATGCCGTCGACCTTGATGGTGCGCGCCTGGAACGAGCCGACGCCGGCGGCGATGAAGATGGTCTTGGTGATGAAGCGGGTGCCGGCGCTGGTTTCAACGTCGAAACGGTTGTCGTCGCGGCGTTCGACGCGCGTCACTTCCTGGCCCAGATGGAAGGTCGGCTCGAACGGCTCGATCTGCTTGAGCAGGTTGTCGGTCAGTTCCTGGCCGGTGCACGACGGCACGGCCGGGATGTCGTAGATCGGCTTGTCCGGATACAGTTCCACGCATTGTCCGCCCACCGCGCCCAGCGAATCGATCACGTGGGCTTTGATTTCCAGCAGGCCCAGCTCGAAGACCTGGAACAGGCCGACCGGGCCGGCGCCAATGATGACGGCATCGGCTTCGATGACGCCTGGAGGGGTGACAGTGCTATTCATTCGTATATTCCTGTGATTTCAATGGTGGTTGGGCGAACACAAGGCTGTGCGGCGCTCGACGTTGGCGCCTGCGGATGACCTGCCCGGTGCTGCCCGGCCAGACAAACTCGTCTTAGCGTACCAGCAGGTGCAGTTTTTCTTTAACGTCCTTGAACTCGTCGGCTTCGGCCAGCGGCGCGATGGTCTTGGTGATCGAAGGCCAGTGGCGCGCGAGATCGACGTTAAGCTTGATGAATTGCTGCTGGTCGCCGGGGACGTCTTCCTCGGCGAAAATGGCGTTGACCGGGCATTCGGCCACGCACACGGCGCAGTCGATGCACTCGTCCGGATCGATGGCGAGGAAGTTCGGGCCTTGGCGGAAACAATCTACCGGGCAAACATCGACGCAGTCCGTATAACGGCAGCTGATGCAAGATTCGGTGACAACGTGGGTCATAACAGTCCTATCAGTGTTGGTGTGCAGCGGCGTCGGCGGCGGTGGATGGCCCAGCTAACCTCGGCAAAGCACTGTATTTTAAGGTAATTCGCTATTTCTCACAAACTGCGCTTATATACAATACATATAAGCAAATGCGCCCGTGGCCTTGCGCACTGGCGCGCGGGCGGGCCAACTGGCATCATGTCGGCTTTGTTTAATTGATTGAGGAAGCCGCATGGCGGACATTAACATCGTTCAGGAACACAACCTTGCGCCGGAGCAGGCTCGTGAGGCAGCGCAACAAGTGGCCGACAAGTTGGCCGAGCAAT
>DASVTJ010000688.1:0-3919 GCA_036387635.1 Duganella sp. | reverse complement strand
CTGATGCTGGCGACGCTCGATGCCGGCGATACCGTGCTGGTGCCCAACCCCAGCTACCCGATCCACATCTGGGGCGCGGTCATCGCCGGCGCCAACATCCGCTCGGTGCGCATGACGCCGGGCGTCGATTTCTTCGACGAGCTGGAGCGCGCTGTGCGCGAGAGCTACCCGAAGCCGAAGATGATGATCCTCGGCTTTCCGTCGAACCCGACCGCGCAATGCGTGGAGCTGGAATTTTTCGAGCGCGTGGTGGCGCTGGCCAAACAGCACGACATTCTGGTGGTGCACGACCTGGCCTACGCCGACATCACGTTCGACGGCTGGAAGGCGCCGTCGATCATGCAAGTGCCGGGCGCCCGCGACGTCGCGGTGGAATTTTTCACGCTGTCGAAGAGCTATAACATGGCCGGCTGGCGCATCGGTTTCATGGTGGGCAACAAGGAGCTGGTCGCGGCGCTGGCGCGCATCAAGAGCTATCACGACTACGGCAGCTTCACGCCGGTCCAGGTGGCGGCGATCGCCGCGCTGGAAGGCGACCAGAACGGCGTGAGCGAGATCTGCGCGACGTACCAGAGCCGCCGCGATGTCTTGCACAAAGGATTGTGCGAGGCGGGGTGGCCGGTCGACAAGCCGAAGGCGTCGATGTACATTTGGGCCCGCATCCCGGAAGCCTATCGCCACCTGGGTTCGCTGGAGTTCGCCAAGCTGCTGCTGGCCGAGGCCAAGGTGTGCGTGTCGCCGGGGATCGGCTTTGGCGACTACGGCGACGAGTACGTGCGCTTCGCCTTGATTGAAAACGAGGCACGTATCCGCCAAGGATTGCGTGGTATCAAAACCATGCTCCGCAAAATAGCGGCATAAATCAGCATCCTGTTTAAGCCGTATCAAGCAGCTCGCTTGACGCGGCAGCTAATGTAGCTGTTGAAAAGACTACAGGAGCTATCATCATGCCATCCTATCCTATCGGCGACAGCACCCGGCGGTTGATCGCCGCGGTGAAAAAACTCGAGACCACGTTGAACACCGTCGGCCTGCCCCGCTTTGTCGCGCGCCTGCCGGTGTGCTGGCTGTGCTGGCATTATTGCCGCACGCTCGATCAAAAGATCGTGCGGATGCGCCGCATCGCCAACAAGTTCGAGCAATGGCTGCCGACGATACGCGACTTTGGCCGGGAAGGGCCGGCGCAGCTGGAATTGATCGATGTCGACCACAGCATGCATACCGACATTGAAATCACCAAGAGCACCATGTGGGAACTGCGCGGCTATTGCATCGACGTCGGCCGCATGTTCGACCAGCTCGGCTACCAGTCGCCCCGGCTCAAGCGCCGGCAGGCGGCCTTCCTGCAAGTGCTGGAAACGTCGTGCATATCGGCCAGTACGATGCAGGAGGCGCTGGTCGCGCATGACAGCGCCGTGCTGGCCTTGTTGCGGGCGCGGCAGATCCATGATCGCGCCACGGCCAGCGCCGCCTCTTAAAACTTTGAAAAACCTTTAAAAGCCTTCCAGCACGATCTTGCCTTTGGCGCGATTGCTGGCGATCAGCGCGTGCGCCCGCTTCAAGTTGGCGGCGTTGATCGTACCGAAGTGTTCCCCAAACGTTGTCTGGAGGACGCCGCTATCGACCAGCCCGGAAACTTCGTTGAGCAGGTCGTGCTGCTTTTGCATGTCGGCCGTCTGGAACATCGAGCGCGTAAACATCAGTTCCCAGTGAAGCGAAACGCTCTTGCGCTTGAGCAGACGCACGTCGATCGCGGCCGGGTCGTCGATCAAGGCGACCTTGCCTTGCGGCGCCACCAGTTCGACGATCGCCGGCCAGTGGTGGTCGGTGTGGGTCAGCGCGGCGACATAGGTCACCGGCGGCAGGCCGAGGCGGGTGATTTCCTCGTTGAGCGGCTTGCTGTGATCGATCACGTGGTGCGCGCCCAGCTGCTTGACCCATTCGACGGTTTCGGGACGCGAGGCGGTGCCGATGACGGTCAGGCCAGTCAGCTGGCGCGCCAGCTGCACCAAAATCGAACCGACGCCGCCGGCCGCGCCGATCACCAGCAGCGATTTGCCTTGCACGCTTTTGTCGCGGCTCGCTTCCAAGCGTTCGAACAGCATCTCCCAGGCGGTGATGGCCGTCAGCGGCAAGGCGGCGGCCTTGGCGAAGTCGAGCGTTTTCGGCTTGTGGCCGACGATGCGCTCGTCCACCAGATGCAACTCGCTATTGGTCCCGGCACGGGTCAGGTCGCCGGCGTACCAGACTTCGTCGCCCGCTTTGAACAAGGTCACGTCCGGGCCGACCGCCTTGACCACGCCGGTCGCGTCCCAACCGATGACTTTGGTGTCGCCTTCGGCCGGCGGCACGTTGGCGCGGATCTTGACGTCGACCGGGTTGACCGAAATGGCTTTGACTTCGACCAGCAGATCGCGGCCCTGCGCTTGCGGCTCGGGCAGTTCGATATCGATCAGCGACTCGGCGTGATCGATGGGCAGGGACTTGCGGTAGGCGACGGCTTTCATGAATTTCTCCAGTGAATGAGATAAAGATGGGAGTATCATCATTTATTTCGTCGCGCGGAAAAAGAGGCGCGTCAGCGAAACACTTTCAAAAAAACGAAGAAAATGCTGCGACTTGATGATTTGAACGTTTTTGTCCGCACCGCCGATCGCGGCAGCCTGTCGGCCGCCGCGCGCGAGCTGGAGATTTCCCCCGCGCTGGCCAGCGCCGGCGTCAAGCGGCTGGAGCGCGAGCTCGGTTTTCGGCTGTTCGCCCGCACCACGCGTTCGCTGCGGTTGACGGAGGAGGGCGAACATTATTTGCGGCACGCGCGCGAGGCGCTGCGCCTGTTGAAGGACGGGCATGACGCGCTGATCCAGGGGCAGGACTCGCTGGGTGGCACATTGAAGATATCGATGCCGTCGGACCTGGGACGCAATATGCTGGTCGGCTGGCTGGACCTGTTTCAGGCGCAGTATCCGAAGGTCAGCTTCCAGCTCAGCATCAGCGACCGCTTGTCGGATCTGTACCGCCAGCCGGTCGACATCGCGATTCGTTACGGCCTGCAAGACGATTCCAGTCTGATCGCGTTGCCGCTGGCGCCGGACAACCGGCGCGTGCTGGTCGCGTCGCCGGACTACATCAAGCAGCACGACAAGTTGACGGAGCTGAAGGATCTGGCGCGCCACAACTGCCTGCGCTTCATGCTCGATGACGTCATCCACGACCGCTGGGGCTTCCACCCGGGCGCCGGCAAGGAGCCGCTGGCGATCCATGTCAACGGCAACCGCAGCGCCGACGACGCCGACGTGGTACGGCGCTGGGCGGTGGCGGGACTGGGCGTGGCCTACAAATCGCGGCTCGATGTCAGCGACGACATTCGTAGCGGACGCTTGCATATCCTGATGCCGGACGTGCCGGGCGAACCGACGCCGCTGAACATGCTGTGCATGCACCGCTCGCAAATTACGCCGACGGTGATGCAGTTGCGCGATTTTCTGCGCGCGCAATGCGAGAAGGCATAGCCAACCGAGCCGGTGCGAAAAGAGCTAGAAGACAAGCTAAGGCTTAGAAAATCATTAACGCAACAGTGCGTGTACTTGCGACAACGACCAAATCCATTAACATAGCTTAAGCCGCATAGCTTAGCCCGCTCGACTGTGGCCGGATCGCTTTCGTTGCACCGCTTACGCGGAAAGGCAACGAGAGGCGTCAATGCTGGTCGGCTGCGAACGGCGACTTGCCGGGTTCCGCAACGGCTGGACCGCACGGGGCATCGGCCCGATGACGGTTCGCCAGTTGCCAGATCCAGGTGAGGAGCGCGAGCGAGGTCGCGGCATCGGCCGGCCTGTCTTGCGACTGGATCGGACAACTGGCACCGGCAACCATTAATGCGCCTTCGACAGGATCAGCAGCCAGCGGCGGCACAGCAGTA
>DASVTJ010000687.1:0-3971 GCA_036387635.1 Duganella sp. | reverse complement strand
GCCGCGTCGACCTTGCCGTCCGAGTACAGCGACGATTCGAGGTAGTAGTTGTCGAACTTGACGCCGAACGCCCGCAAGTCGAAATCCTGCTCGTTGCGCAGGTAGGCCACGGCGAAGGCGCGGATCGAACCGATGTCCTCGATGTCGCCGCTGGCGGTCACCTCGGGGCTGTCGGCGGCTGCGGCCACGGTCTTTTTGGCGGCGAAGTCGTTGGCGATGTCGGCGATGTAGTCGCCGTTGTAGGCGGACGCCGGCCAGTCGGCGTCGCCCGGCTTGTGGCCGCGCAGGCGCGCCTGCACCGAGTTGGCCAGGGTTTCGATCTGCACGCCGGCGTCGTTGTAGTAGTACTCGCGGGTGACCGCGTAGCCCTGGGAGCCGAACAGCGACGACAGCGCGTCGCCCAGCGCGGCCTGGCGGCCGTGGCCCACGTGCAGCGGGCCGGTCGGGTTGGCCGAGACGAATTCGATGATCACGCTCTTGCCGGCGCCGGCGTCGCTATTGCCGTAGGCGGCGCCCTGCGCCAGCACGGCCTTGACCACGGCCTGCTTGGCGGCGTCGCTCACGCGCAGGTTGATGAAGCCCGGGCCGGCGATGTCGGCCGATTCGACCAGGCCCTTGGCGGCCGGATTGGCCAGCAGCGCCTCGACCACCTTGGTGGCCAGTTCGCGCGGGTTCATTTTGAGCTGCTTGGCAAGCTGCATGGCGATATTGCAGGCCACGTCACCGTGCGACGGGTCGCGCGGACGCTCCAGCACCACATTAGGCGTGGCGGCGGCGACGTCGGTGCCGGCCAGGATCGGTGCGAGGGCGGCCTGGAACAGGGCGGTGATATCTTGTTTTTGTTGGGCGAGCATGAGCGAAGTGGCGGACGGGCCGCGCTAAAAAATTCATCTGAAAGCGGAAGCGGCCGGCGAACGGGCACCGGCCAAACAGTGCCCATTATACTGGTTTGCCGGGAGCCGGTGCTGCAACTCCCGCTGCGCTCGAGCTCGTTTTACCGGGCTTGTAAGCGACTTGTCATATGCGCTGCTGTGGCACTACTGTATACTGCGCGATCACGGCTGCCGGCCGCTCTCTGGAATTAGCATATGAACAAGCAGCGTCCGACGCTCTCCCTGAAGTCACCCGTCAAGGCGGCAGCGCCCAAGCTGCGCGCCAGCCATGCGCGTGAGCTGAAACCGGCGCTGCAAACGGGCTTCCAGACCGGCCTGCGGTCCGATTCGCTGGCGTATAGCCTGATCGGCGCGGCCCAGGCGGTGGCGCAGGTGCGCACCGGCACCAATTTGCCGCAGGCGCTGGCGCAGGTGTGGGCCAAGCTGGAGCTGAACCGCGATGTCGACAGCGCGCTCACGCCGCAGGCACGCGGCGCCATGCAGGATATCGCCTACCGCTGCATGCGCCAGCTGGGCCAGAGCGAAACGCTGATCGCGCTGATGGCGCCCAAGGCGCCGGAGCCGCTGGTGGGCGCGCTGCTGGCGTGCGCGCTGGCGCTGATGACGGCGCCCGATCCGGCGCGCCCGTACGAGGAATTCACCGTCGTCGACCAGACCGTGACGGCGGCCGACGCCCATCCGGACACCGCGCGCGCCAAGGGCATGGTCAACGCCGTGCTGCGCCGCTTCCTGCGCGAGCGCCAGGCGCTGCTCGACACCGCGCTGCTCGAGCCGCTGGCCAAATGGAACTACCCGCAATGGTGGATCGACGCCGCGCGCGCGGCCTGGCCGCAGGATTGGCAGGCGGTGCTCGAAAGCGGCAACGCCGCGCCGCCGCTGACCTTGCGCGTGAACGTGCGCAAAACCTCGGTGGAACAATACCTGGCGACGTTGTCGGCGGCCGGCATGGACGCCGACCAAATCGGCCCGAGTGCCGTGCGGCTGGCCAAGGCGGTCGGCGTGGGCCACATTCCGGGCTTCGCCGACGGCCTGGTGTCCGTGCAGGACGCCGGCGCGCAGCTGGCCGCGCCGCTGCTGGACGTCCAAAACGGCATGCGCGTGCTCGACGCCTGCGCCGCGCCCGGCGGCAAGACGTGCCACATCCTGGAACTGGCCGACGCCGACGTCACGGCGATGGACGCCGACCCCAAGCGCCTGTCCCGCGTCGACGAGAACCTTCGGCGCCTGGGCCTGACGGCGGCGCTGCAAACGGCCGAGGCGCAAAAGTCGGCCTGGTGGGACGGCCGCCAGTTCGACCGCATCCTGGCCGACGTGCCGTGCACGGCGTCGGGCATCGTGCGCCGCCACCCCGATATCCGCTGGCTGCGGCGCAAGGGCGACACGCTCCAACTTGCAACACTTTCGGCCAAAATCCTCGACAACCTTTGGCAGATGCTTGCCCCGGGTGGTAAATTGCTGTTCGTGACATGTTCCTTGTGGCCGCAGGAATCGGAAGCGCAGGCGGCCGCTTTCGCCGTGCGCAACAATGCGGCGCGATTGGACGCGCCCGGTCAATTGCTCCCCGCCGGCGGCGCCGGACCGGATCACGATGGTTTGTTCTACGCGCTTTTCCAGAAAAATGCGTAAGCGTTTTGCCTGTCTATTTTTAGCACAACCGCGTATTACGCACCTATTGAGCACCGGCCCACACGTGACACAACGATTTTTTCGCCGCCTGATCGGGCAACTGCTGCTGATACTGGCCTGCGCATTGCCGCAGGCGGTCAGCGCTGCCGACGGCGTCGAGATCAAGCGCGCCTATGTCGAGGCCACCGACGAGGGCTACCGCCTGTCGGCCAATTACGGTTTCGATCTCAGCCACGGCCTCGAGGACGCGCTGCAATACGGCGTGGTACTGTATTTCACCACCAGCATCGAATTCACGCGCCCGCGCTGGTACTGGTTCGACGAGAAGGCGATCGTTGCGCGCCAGACCATCAGCCTGTCGTACAACGTGCTCACGCGCCAATACCACGTGGCCGTCATCGGCAGCGTGCGGCAAAGTTTCTCCTCGCTCGACGACGCGCTGTTTTTGATCCGAAGACCCAATCGCTGGATCGTGGCGCCGCGCGGCGCGCTCAAGGTCGGCGAGACCTACAGCGTCAAGCTGAGCATGGGGCTGGACCCGAACTACCTGCCCAAGCCGTTCCAGATCAACGCCCTCAACAACAATGAGTGGCGCCTGGCGTCCGATAAGAAAACCTTCCTCTACAGGGCCGAGTAAGTGAGCACAGCGCTCCGGTACTTTTTTGTCGTCGGCGGCGCCGTGGTCAGCATCCTGCTGTTCCTGCTCGCCTCGGCCTCCGACAATTCGGGCTTTTTCGACCGTTACTACGCATGGCTGCTGGGCCTGAACGCGGCGGTGGCGGTGGCGCTGCTGATGCTGGTGGCGGTGTCGCTGTTCCGGCTGTATTCACGCTACAAGAGCGGCAAGTTCGGCTCCAAGCTGATGACGCGGCTGGTGCTGCTGTTCGCCGCCATCGGCGTGCTGCCGGGGCTGGTGATCTTCCTCGTGTCGGTGCAGTTCGTCTCCCATTCGATCGAATCGTGGTTCAACGTGCCGGTCGAGGCCGCGCTGGAATCGGGCATCAACCTGAGCCGGGCCGGCCTGGACCGCGCCCTGAACGAGCTCACCGCGACGGCCGCGCGCACCACCGCGCGCCTGGCCGACGAGGGCGACGGCACCGAGCGCGCGATCCTGGCGGGGCTGGTCAAGGAGCAGCCCGGCATGCAGAACGCCATCATCGTCGACGCCGAGGGCGGGCTGGTGGTCAGCGCCCGCGCCAGCCGGGGCGGCAACCTGAGCGCCGATCTGCCGACCCGCGAAATGATGGCCAAGGCCAAGAGCGACGACGCCTACGGCGCCCCCGAGGGCGGCAACGAGTTGCGCAGCGACATGGTCGAGGCGCCGGTCAACGCCCAGGACAGCATCAGCCAGCTGCGCCTGCGCGTGGTGATGGCCATTCCCGACCGCGTGCGCGCCAACGGCACGCAGCTGGCGCCGCGCTATTTGCAGCTGATTCAGCTGGCGCCGGCGCA
>DASVTJ010000686.1:0-5948 GCA_036387635.1 Duganella sp. | reverse complement strand
TGTCGTACCTGCCGCAGGAAGCGTCGGTGTTCCGCAAGCTGACCGTGGAAGAAAATATCCGCGCCGTCCTCGAAATTCAAAAAGTGGACGGCAAGCCTTTATCCAAGGCTGCCATCGATGAACGGCTCAATACCCTGCTGGCCGATTTGCAGATCGAAAAGCTGCGCGACAACCAGGCGCTGTCGCTCTCGGGCGGCGAGCGCCGCCGGGTGGAGATCGCCCGCGCGCTGGCCACCAACCCGCGCTTCGTGCTGCTCGACGAACCATTCGCCGGGGTCGACCCGATTGCCGTCATTGAGATCCAGCGCATCGTGCGCTTTCTCAAGGAGCGCAATATCGGCGTCCTCATTACCGATCACAATGTGCGCGAGACGCTGGGCATCTGCGACCGCGCATATATCATCAACCAGGGCTCGGTGCTCGCTTCGGGCCGGCCGGACGACATCATCGCCGACGAGTCGGTGCGCCGCGTCTACCTGGGTGAACACTTCAGAATGTAAACGCTCTCCATGAAACAGTCATTGCAACTGCGCACGTCGCAGCACCTCGCGCTGACACCCCAGCTGCAACAGTCGATCCGTCTGCTGCAGCTGTCCACGCTGGAGCTGCACCAGGAACTGGAACAGCTACTGACGGACAATCCCTTGCTCGAACGTCTGGACGACCCGCTGGACCGGTCGCTGCGCCTGCTGTCGGACGGCGCGCTGAGCCAGCAGGCCCCGGTCGGCGACGCGCCGCCCGAAGGCCCGCCGGGCCAGCAGGAAGCGCCGTCCGCCAACCAGGCCGAGGCCGACAACTACGACGGCCCGGCCGCCGACACCGAGAGCACCAGCAGCGAGGCCGATGTCGATTGGAGCGACGCCGGCCGCAGCAAGGCGCCCGACGACGAGGACGCGCGCCCGCAGCTGGAAGCGAATCACTGCACCTTGCGCGAGCACCTGATGGAGCAGATGCGCGTGACCGTGCTGGAAATGCGCGACCGCGCGCTGGTCGAGCTGATCATCGACGCGCTCGACGAGAACGGCTACCTCGAGGAGCCGCTGGAGGACATCCACGCGCGCCTGCCGGAGGAGCTTGAAGTCGAGCTCGACGAGCTGCGCACCGCCTTGTCGATGTTGCAGAGCTTCGATCCGATGGGCGTGGGCGCGCGCAACGCCTCCGAATGCCTGGCGCTGCAAGTGAAGCGCTTGCCCGGTATCGCGCTGGTGACGCGGCGCATGGCGCTGACCATCGTCGAACACCATTTGACGTGGTTCGCGCAGCGCGATTTCAACAAGCTGAAAAAGGCGCTGGTGTGCGACGACGAGGACCTGCGCGAGGCGCAGGCGGTAATCCGGCTGTGCAATCCGCATCCAGGCTCGGCGTTCGCTTCCGACGTCTCCGACTACGTGGTGCCGGACGTGATCGTCAAAAAATCGCGCACCGGCTGGCAGGTCAGCCTCAACAACGACGTCATGCCGCGCCTGCGCGTCAACGCCATGTACGCCAACCTGCTCAAGCAGGGCAAGGGCGAGGGCGCGATGGGCGCCCAGCTGCAGGAGGCCAAGTGGCTGATCAAGAATATGCGCCAGCGCTTCGACACCATCCTGCGGGTCGCGCAGGCGATAGTAGAAAGACAAAAGAACTTTTTCTCGCATGGCGCCGTCGCCATGCGCCCCCTTGTGCTTCGCGAAATTGCTGATACACTGGGTTTACACGAGAGCACTATTTCTCGGGTGACGACTCAAAAGTACATGCTGACGCCGCACGGCATGTTTGAGTTGAAATATTTTTTCGGTAGCCACGTCGCCACCGAAGCGGGCGGTGAAGCAAGTTCGACGGCGATACGGGCACTCATTGTGCAATTGACAGGAGCTGAAGACCCCAAAAATCCTTTATCCGACAGTAAGATTGCGGACATGCTGGGAGAACAAGGCATGGTGATTGCGAGGCGCACTGTCGCCAAATATCGCGAAGCGTTGAAAATCCCTCCCGTCAGTCTCCGCAAGTCTTTGTAAAGTCTTTGTAACTACTTGGTCACTGTGCGCCCGGCCGCAATGGACGCGGCACTGACCGTAAGCGACATTTATCTTTAGGAGCGTGTATGAATCTCACCATCAGTGGACATCATCTCGAAGTGACCGCGGCCATCCGCGAATACGTGCAGAACAAACTCGAACGTGTCACCCGTCACTTTGATCAAGTTATTGATATTGCTGTCATCCTGACCGTAGATAACCTTAAAGAAAAATCCAAACGCCAAAAGGCTGAAATCAACCTGCGCCTGTCGGGTAAAACCGTCTACGTGGAAAGCCTGTCCCAGGACCTGTACGCCGCCATCGACACCCTCATCGATAAGCTCGACCGTCAAGTCATGAAATACAAATCCAAGGTCCAGCAGCACGGCCACGATGCGATCAAGCATCTGCCTGACAGCTACGAACCCGCTGCCGCCGCCCTTTAATAACGGCCCCGGCACCATCCAACAAAGGGCGCAACGGCGCCCTTTTTTGTGGCCGTCGCTTTCAACGTCGGATGCAAACCATTTATCTTGTTTAAGACATGCCCGTCCGGGACATGCCCGTCCGGGACGTGCCCAAGTCGCAGTAGAATAAAGTCTTTTATCGGGGCTGCGACATCATGAGCGAACACGTCCACACCAGCATCGGCAACGGCACCGGCTTCATCACGCTCGACCGGCCCAAGGCGTTGAACTCGTTGTCGCTGGCGATGCTGCGCGATATCACGGCGGCGCTGCTGGCGTGGCGCGACGATTCCACCGTCGCCGCCGTCGTCATCCGCGCCAGCAGCGACAAGGCCTTCTGCGCCGGCGGCGACATCCGTTTCTTCCACGACGCCGGCCGCGCCACGCCGCAAACCGGCAGCGCGCTGATCGAGGATTTCTTCACCGAGGAGTACTCGCTCAACCATCTGGTCCACACCTTCCCCAAACCCTATATCGCGCTGATGGATGGGGTGGTCATGGGCGGCGGCATGGGTATCGCGCAGGCCGGGCCCGACAGCCGCGTGCGCATCGTCACCGAGCGCACCAGGATGGCGATGCCGGAGGTGAATATCGGCTTGTTCCCGGACGTCGGCGGCAGCTTTTTCCTGTCGCGCGCGCCGGGCGAATTGGGACGCTACCTGGGCGTCACCGGCGTGACGATCAACGCCGCCGACGCGCTGTACGCCGGCCTGGCCGACCACTATGTGCCTGCGGCCGAGCTGGAGCTGCTGTACGCCATTCTGGAGTCGACCGCCGGCGCGGAACTGGCCGAGGCGATCGCGGCCTTCGCGGAGCCGTTCACGGGCGCTGCCGGGGCAAGCAAGCTCGAGGGCGACCGCGCCGCCATCGACCGCCACTTCGGCGCCGGTTCGGTGCGCGCGATCGCCGCCTCGCTGGAGGCGGACGCCAGCCCATTCGCGCGCGCGGCCGTGAAGATGATGGCGAGCCGCTCGCCGCTGATGATGATGGTCACGCACGAGATGATCGGACGCGGGGCGTCGCTCGATATCGCCGGCTGCCTGCGCATGGAGCGCGGCCTGGTGCGGCGTACTTTCGAGAACGGTCAAGTGATCGAAGGCGTACGCGCGCTGGTGATCGACAAGGACAACGCGCCGAAGTGGCAACCGCCGTCGCTGGAAGAAGTCAGCGACGAGATGGTGGCGCGCTTCTTCGAGCCGGTATGGCCGGATCACGCGCACCCGTTGCGGCATCTGTGACCGCAAGCCGCGACGATAGGGAAACCACCGGAATCACGTAGGGGGGATTAGCGCAGCGTAATCCGCTATGCATGCGCCGCCGGCTGCCCAAAAAACGGCGGATTACGGCGTTCCGCCTAATCCGCCTTGGGCACCACCGGGGGAATTTATTGTTCCCGGTGCCGCAGCACCACGCGTTCGTTCGCGTGGAAATACGCCGCCAGTTTCTCCGCCATGTACACCGAGCGATGCTGGCCGCCGGTGCAGCCCAGCGCCACGGTCAGGTAGCTGCGGTTGTCGGTCTTAAAGAACGGCAGCCACTTCTCGACGAAGCCCCGGATGTCGTTCATCATTTCCACCGCGCTCGGCTGGGCGTCGAGGAAATCGATGACCGGCGCGTCGCGTCCCGTCAGCGGGCGCAAGGTCAGGTCGTAATAAGGGTTCGGCAGCGCGCGCACGTCGAACACGAAGTCGGCGTCCATCGGCACGCCCAGCTTGAAGGCGAACGATTCGAAGAACAAGGTCAGCGGCGCGCCTTCGCTGGCCACCAGATCCTTGACCCAGGCGCGCAGCTTGTTGGCGCTCAGTTCCGACGTGTCGACCACGTGGCCGAGTTGTTCGATGGCCGATAGCCGCTCGCGCTCTTCCATGATGCATTCGATCAAGGTGCGGCGGGCGGCCGGGTTTTGCCCCGGGCGCAGTTCGTGCGACAGCGGATGGCTGCGGCGCGTTTCCGAGAAGCGCGCCACCAGCGAATGCGTGTTAGCGGTCAGGAACATGACCTTGACGTCGTGTCCCTCTTCACGCAGGCGCTTGACGTCGGCCGGCAGCGACGCCAGCGACTCGGCGCTGCGGGCGTCGACGGCCACCGCCAACGCCTGCAAGCCTTCCTCGACCAGGGTCGACACGAGATGCGACAGCAGCGCCGGCGGCAGGTTGTCGACGCAGTAGTGGCCGGTGTCTTCCAGCACGTTGAGTGCGACGGATTTGCCGGAACCGGATATGCCTGTAATAAGGACGATACGCATTTTTAGTCTTTGCTCACGGCATTAATCTCCGCTCATGGCTTGCCTCTGGCGCTCCATGAACTCTTGTAAAGTGTCGATGCCGCGCAGTTGCAGGATCGTATTGCGCACCGCGGCTTCCAGCAGCACCGCAATGTTGCGGCCTGCCGCCACCGGAATGACGACCTTGCGGATCGGCAGACCCAGCACATCTTCGGTCGGGAACTGGAACGGCAAACGCTCGACTTCCTCTTCGGCCGCGCCACGGCGCACCAGATGCACGATCAACTTCAAGCGCATCTTGCGGCGCACCGCCGTCTCGCCGAAAATCGCCTTAATGTCCAGCAACCCCAAGCCGCGCACTTCCAGCAAATTTTGCAGCAGGGCGGGGCAGCGGCCTTCGATCATGTTCGGCGCGATGCGCGAGAACTCGACCGCGTCGTCGGCCACCAGCCCGTGCGAACGCGAAATCAATTCCAGACCCAGCTCGCTCTTGCCCAGGCCCGAGTCGCCGGTGATCAGCACGCCTACGCCCAGCACGTCCATGAAGACGCCATGCATGATGATGCGTTGCGCCAGTTTCTTGGAAAGATACACGCGCAGGAAGTCGATCACTTGTGCGGCAGGTAACGGAGTGGAAAACAGCGGGATATTTTTTTCGTCGCAGATGGCGAGGATGTCGGGTGGCGTTTCCAGCCCCTGCGCGACGATCAGCGCCGGCGGTCCGCCAGCGATCAGCTCGCCGATGACGTGGGCGCGCGTGAGCGCCTTGAGCCGCTGGTAGTAATTGATTTCCTGGTGCCCGAAGACCTGGATGCGGCCCGGGTGGATGGTGTTCAGGTGGCCGACCTGGTCGGCGGCCGAGGCCACGTCGCCGGAAATGAGGCGCTCGCCGCCGGGAAAGCCGGCGAACCAGCCGAGCTGCAAACTTTCGCGATTGTCGTCGTACAGCCTTTGTATCGTCAGCGGCGTCTGCAGCATGGGTCGTCTTCTAGAGTGGACTAACGGTTGAACTTAACCCTCAGTTTAACCTATTGTCCAGCACCCCATGCCAGCCGCTTGCTTCTAGCCCGCCGCTTGCAGGCTCGGCATCCAATTGATAATGCGCGAGTGGACCGATTTCGGGTCCGGATCGGTGCTCAGCGCGGTGCGGAAGGCGTCGTCGGAAAACATCTCGGCGATCTCCGACAGGATTTCCAGATGCTGCTGGGTGACGTGATCGGGGATCAACAGGAAGAACAGCAGATTGACCGGCTTGCCGTC
>DASVTJ010000685.1:0-6135 GCA_036387635.1 Duganella sp. | reverse complement strand
ACCAGGTCAGGGTAGACCAGTTCCGGCGTACGCGCACCGGACGGCCGGTCCAGAATGAAGCGCGGCACGATGACGCCCCATTTGCTGTTGGGCAGCACCATCTGCTGGATGCCGCCGCTCTGCCGGGCGCGCGCGTAACCGCTCTCGCCCGGCAGCGTGCCAAACTTGAAGTCCTGCATCGTGTTGATGAACAGGATGGACGAGGAATACGTAGTGCGGCCGATCAGCACATAGGTCTTGCCGGAAAAATGCAGCGGATTAGCCAACTCCGGCTGGTGCCGGGTTGCAATTTCACCGTGCACGATATCGCCGACCTTTTCGGTGCCGCTGGCACGCCCTTCGATCACTTTCTTTTCGTAGGTGGAACCGTGCCGGTAAGGTTTGTCGGCAAGGTAGCGCAGCAAACCCTCTTTCCACATGTCGTCGTCGCCACCGCCATTGTAACGCACGTCGATCACCAGGGTGCTCGCCTTGGCGTCGCGCAATGTCGTGAATACCTTTTTGGTAAACGCATAAAACACTTCCTTGTCCGGCCACCCGAAAGTGCCCACGGTCAGCAAGCCGACGCCGCCGGGCAGCATCTCGAAGCGATACGCCTTGCTGAAGTCGGAGTCCTTGGGCGGCAAGGCAACGGCGGCGCGAGTGATGCGTTGCGGCCCCGCCGGCGTCGCCAGCGTCAGGTCGAAGCGTGCCGGCGTGCCATACGATTTCCAGTAGAAGCGCCACCACCGGTCGGAGAGCAGGTTTGCGCGCAGCGTGGCGTTGTCGCCGAAGGTGAGGGCCAGCAGCTGGCTTGTCACCTGGCGCGCGGGAACGCCGTTGATCGTGTCAATCCGCGTCGACGCCAGTGCGCTGGGCGCACCGCCAACTTCCGCGCGAATGATCAATTCGCCGCTGGCATCGACCTGCACCTCGAATGGAAAGAAGCCGCCTCCGCCAGCCATATGCGCGGTGGCGTCCGGAGCGAAGTCGCCCATCGAGACCTGCAGATGGGCGTCGTTATACACGGGGTTCAGCGCGCCGAACAAGCGCCAAGCCTCATCGCGCGTCATTGGGTTTGCAGCTGGCGCTCCAGCTTCCCGTAAGCCTGCTCCAGCTGTGCCGGATCTGCCGAGTAGGCGAGATTCGGGTGGGTTTTCTGGATCGATTTTTTCAGGAAGGCTAGATCTTCCTGCAACTGGACAACTGAAAGCAGAGGCGGGACGGGCGCGACTTCAGCCAAAGAGGGCGCGACTGTCAGCAACAGTCCCAACATCATAAGAAACGAACGGCATGGATTGCTCATTGGACAAAGACCTTTATAGAGTAGTGGCCCAATCTATACACGCAATTTACATACCAAGAAAAAATAGTACACCATCCGGGCCAACGCGCCGCTTCTTGCGCTGGCCCGGCGCTTGTCTGCGTACCTCCGCAAGCGTCGGCGTACGTCCGCGTACGTCCTGCGGACGCTATCGGCAACCGCGCACCGCGAACCGCGCCGGCGCCGGTCAGATTCACTCTGGCGCGCGCTCCGTCGCCTGTGCCGCATTGAGCTTCCACGCCGCCAGCAACGCGCCACCCACCAACAGCGACAACGCCAGCGGCTTGCCGCGCGTGGCTAGGTAGGTGTACGGGGAGCGCTCGTGCGTCTTGGTGGTGTGGCCACCCTGGCGCTCGCGCAGCTCCAGACCGTTCGGCTGGTACAGCGAGTCAGTGCGCCCCGGGGCGGACGGCTGGTCCTTCTGCTGCTGATTGAACATCACCAGGTTCATCACCTTGTCGAGCACGCGCGGCGTGGCGCGGCCCTGCACCGAGGCCGCTTTCGCCGCGCCGCCGACGAAAATATCGCGCTGCGGATGCTCGGCCGCGTACAGGATGGCGTCGGCCACCAGTTCGGGCGCGTACAGCGGCGCCGGCAGCTCCGGCTCGTTCTTCATGTAGTTGCGCGCGTGCGGAATGAACATGGTATCGATGCCGGCCGGCTTGATCAGCGTTACCGACAACGGGTAGCCGTCCTTTTCCACCTCCATGCGCAGCGCGTCGGTGAAGCCCTTGACCGCGTGCTTGGAGGCGGCATACATGCCTTGCAGCGGCATCGACACGTCCGACAGCTCGCTGCCCAGATTGATGATGGCGCCGCCGTTCTTTTTCATCAGTTCCTGCGCCACCAGCGAGCCGTGCACGACGCCCCAGAAATTGGTCTGGAACAGTTTTTCCTGGTCGGCCAGCGGCACGTCGGCGCTGCGCCCGTAGATCGACACGCCGGCGTTGTTCACCCAGCTGTCGATGCGCCCGAAACGGCCGATCGCGGCCTTGCCCAAGGCTTCCACCTCGTCGCGCGAGCCCACATCGGTGGGCACGGCCAGCGCTTCGCCACCGGCCGCGCGCAGCTCGTCGGCCAGCTGATCGAGCGCCGCGACGTCGCGCGCTGCAAGTACCAGTTTTGCGCCTTTGGCGGCCGCCATGCGCACCGTGGTCAAGCCGATGCCGCTGGTGGCGCCGGTGACGACGATGACTTGTTGGTCGATTCTCTTCAGTTTGACGTTCATGGTGACTCCTGTTAGATGACAGTGGAGTGACTATTCTTCAACGATTTGCCACCGGCGCACTGTGCGGCACTGCGCATATCGCGGTGGTTGACGAAACTGGTTTCCTCGGACGATAGCGTCGACGGAAATGTCTGATTTCCATTGGAAACGAACGGCGGGAGGCCGCGATGCGGCGCGGTGGCATCGTCGTCGATATAGGTTATGAAACTAACGTAGAACGCGGCCCGGCCGGTGCATGATCTGAGTCCATCATGCTCAAACACAGGGGAAACAATGCAAACAGCTCAGGACAAAAACGCCATGGTCGAGCTCAGACGGCAGGCGCTGGCACGCGACTTCGGCCGTGGCGGCATTGGCGCGTACTTGGCGGCGATGCTCGGCTTGGCGCGGGCGGCGGCCAACAATTGGCTCGATAAGCGCGCCGCCAGCAGGGGCGCGGCGCTGACCTTGTACGTGTTGTTCTCGCTCGCGCCCATGCTGATCCTGCTGGTGGCGGTCGCCAGCATATTCTTTGATGAGGAAACGGTGCGCTCGGCGTTGCTGTCCCAGCTTGGCAGCTTGATCGGCACCCAGGGCGGGGACGCGTTGAAAGCCATCGTCGCGGGCGCCAAACAGGAGGACGACAGCGTCGCCGCCAGCGTCATCTCCGGCGTTATCGTGCTGGTGACCGCCACCAGCGCGTTCGCCGAACTCAAGGAGAGCCTCGATGAGCTGTGGAGCATTCCGCCGTCCGGCGCGACGGGCATCCGGGCCTTCCTGTCCGAGCGGATTTTGTCGTTCGGCCTGCTGCTGGTGCTGGCGTTGATGCTGATGATGTCGCTGTCGGTCAGCGCCGGGCTGGCCGCGTTGCAAGGCTCGTTTGTCGATCCGTCCGATCCGGGAAAGATATTGCAATACGCGTTCGGCCTGCTGACGATGATCATCGTGACCGTCATCTTCGCGTTCATCTACAAGTTTCTGCCCGCCACGCGCATCGCCTGGAGCGACGTCATGATCGGCGCGTTGCTGACGGCGGTGCTGTTCATGGCGGGCAAAGTCGTCATCGGCCTGTATCTGGGGCACGGCAACTTCAGCAGCGCGTACGGCGCGGCCGGATCGATCGTGGCCCTGATCACCTGGATTTATTACTCGGCCCAGATATTTTTCTTCGGCGCGTTGTTCACGCACGAGTACACCGTCACCCTGGGCAGCAGGCGCGCCGGCGCAACCGGCGCAAGCGGCACAACCGGCCCATCCCGCGATAAGCGCTAGGACGGGCCGGCGCCGTCACTTCGGCGGTTGCTGCGTTTGCGCGTAGCGGCCGACCACTTCGCCTTTGGCCAGCACGTGCCCTTGCACCGCCTTGAGCAACGTGTCGCGGTCCGCGCCGAACGGCACCGACAGCACGGTGTCGAGCGCCAATACCTGGAAGTGATAGCGGTGCGCCGGCTCGCCCACCGGCGGACGCGGGCCGTAGTAGCCGAACGAGCCGCGCGTATTGCGTCCTTGCAGAACCCCGTCCGGTTCGGTCAGGCGCGGCTGTTCCTGCACACCTTCCGGCAGGCTGACGACGGTGGCCGGGATATTCCAGGCCAGCCAATGGACGAACGGCTTTTGCGGCGCATCCGGGTCTTCCGCGATGATGGCGTACGACTTGGCGCCCGGAACGGACGACCACGATAGTTGCGGCGAGACGCCGTCGGCGTATTCGCTGTATTTGGCGGCCATCGCGGCGCCGTCGGCGAAGGCGCCGCTGCGCACCGTCATTTTGGCGCCGCCGCTGGCTTCCGGCCGCGCCAGCGCCAGCGGCACATTGTTGCCGCGCGCCGCTTGCTGGCGCATCGGCCCGGACGGTGCGGGAGGCAATTCGCCGGCGGCCTTGTCGGTGCCGGTGTAGGCGATCCGATAGAGCACGCCGTTGGCGTCGTCGGCCATCAGCAGCGCGCCGTCGCGCGCCATCGCCAGCCCGACCGGACGGGCGATATGGTATTTGCCGCCATCGGTCAGGAAACCGCTGACGAAGGGCTCGATGCTCTTGGCCTGGCCGTCGGCAAAGCGCACCCGCACGATCTCGTAACCGGACGGCGCGGTGCGATTCCACGAGCCGCGCATGGTCACGAAGGCGTCGCCCTGGTATTCGGCCGGGAAGCCGGCGCCGCGATAGAACAGCATTTGCATCGGCGCCGCGTGCGCGGTGTAGCCGAGCAGCATCGGCTGGCTTTGCGCCTTCCACTGCTGCTTGGTGATCTCGCCGACGGGCGTGCTTTGCGGGTACAACGTGCCGGCGCCATACACGTGCGGCCAGCCGTACTGTTTGCCCAGCTCGAGCTTGTTGAGTTCTTCCACCTGGTCGTCGTCACCGAGGAAGTCGATGCCGTGGTCCATGCTCCACAGTTCGCCGGTGCGCGGTTGCCAGTCGAAACCGATGGTGTTACGCAAGCCGCTGGCGAAAATGGTGCGCTGTTTGCCGTCCGGCGTGGCGCGCAGCAACGTGGCGTTTTCGGGATTGCTCTCGTTGCAGACGTTGCAGGTCGAGCCGGCGCTGATGTAGAGCATGCCGTCCGGGCCGAACGCCAGCGTGCGGTTCGGGTGTTGGCCGGAGTCGGGCAAGTCGCCGATGATCAGCTTGAGCGGCGAGAGCTTGCCGTCGGGTAGGATGTCGGCGACGAATACCTCCTTGACGGTGGCCAGGTACAGCTTGCCGTCGCGGATCGCCAGGCCATGCGCGCCGGCGCGGTTGGCCACGGTGACCGGCGCGCCGTCGGCGCGGCCGTCGCCGTTGGCGTCCTTGAGCATCAGCACATCGCCCTGGTCGCGGCGGCTAACGTAGATGGTGCCGTCCGGCGCGACGGCGATGATGCGGGCGTTCTTCAAGCCGGCGGCGAACACCGACACGGCGAAGCCGGGCGGCGCCTTGAGGGCGGCGACGCGTTCCGGCGTGGCGTCGACCTTGTCGGGCTTGACGATGGCGGTCGAGATGGCGACGCGGGTGCCGTCGCCTTGCTGCGCGTGGGCGGCGCCCAGCAAGGTGAGGCCGACGCATCCTGCGCCTGCGAGAAATGTGCGACTGAAAGTGAATGGCATAAGTGGTCTCCGGAGGTGGTTGACCAACAGTATCGATCGCGGCACCGCCACGCTCTGTGCGCCATGTCACCGAAACGCGCGCTCGGGTTCGTTGATGATCGACGGCCGGTGATAGCGCTCTCGGCTTTTCTTAGCGAACACCCCGTGTGCTAGGCGCGATCGTCCAGTACCTGTGCGACCACTACGGGGAGGGACGCCTGCAACCGAAGCCGGGCTCGCCGGCCGCGTTGAAGCACCTGCAACTGATGCACTTCGCCGAAGGCTCGGCGATGATCCCATTGCTGTTGCGCATTTATGTCTCGCGTCTGGGCGAGGGCGGCGCGCCGCTGCACGAGCGCATCGACGACCAGGTCGTCAGCTATTTCGACTATCTGGAAAGCATCCTGCAACCGTCGGGCTACTTCATCGGCGACGACCTGACCGCCGCCGATATCATGCTGAGCTTCCCGGTCATCCTGGCCACGCAGCAGCCGGAGGGCAAGCGCTGGCCCAAGCTCTGCGCCTTTGTCGAATCGATCAAGGCGCGTCCGGCATGGCAGCG
>DASVTJ010000684.1:0-3574 GCA_036387635.1 Duganella sp. | reverse complement strand
TGATCTGGATAATGCCAGCGAAGGAAAGCGCAAAGTAGTTCTCCCCTCCTTTGATGGCTCTCTTCGCGGCTTCCAGCCGAGAACAAGTAGAGAGCAGACATGTCCCCACCAAATTTCGCAGTTTCCGCCATCGCCCTGGCGGTGTTACAGGCTTTTTCGGGCGCCGCCGTCGCCAATACCGCAGCGGCTACCGCCGCTGACAGCGCCGCCGACAACGCCCCCGCTGCCGAACAGGCGATGCCCGAAGTGATCGTCAGCGCAACCAAGGTGCGCGCCAACACCGCCTCGATAGCCGGCTTCACCAACGCCCCGCTGCTGGAAACGCCGGCCTCGGTCAGCGTGCTGACGGCCCAGCAGATGCTGGACCTGCAAATCCGCTCGACCACCGACGCCGCCAGGTTCGACGCCAGCTTGAGCGACTCGTACAACGCCGTCGGCTACGCGGAGCAGTTCTCGATTCGCGGCTTTAAACTCGACAACGCGTCGAGCTACCGCAAGGACGGCATGGCCATCAGCGCCGACGCCCAGATCCCGCTGGAGAACAAGGAGCGCCTCGAAGTGCTCAAAGGCCTGTCGGGCCTCCAGGCCGGCGTGTCCGCGCCGGGCGGCATCGTCAACTACGTCACCAAGCGTCCGACCGACACGCCGCTGCGCACCGTCGTACTGGAAGCGCGCGAGCGCGGCACCGTGTACGGCGCCGTCGATATCGGTGGCCGCTTCGAGGACGACCGCTTCGGCTACCGCGTCAACGTCGCCGGCGAGCGCCTGCGCTCCTACGTCAAAGGCGCGGACGGCAACCGCAAGTTCGTCTCCACCGCCTTCGACTGGCGCATCTCGCCGCAGGCGCTGCTGCAAATCGACGCCGACTACCAGCGCAAATCGCAATTGACCGCGCCGGGCTACCAGCTGCTGAACGGCACCACCTTGCCGGTGGTCGATCCGGACACGATGCTGAATGACCAGCCGTGGAGCCGCCCGGTGGAAACCACCAGCAGCAACGTCGGCGCGCGCTTCGAGTACAAGTTCTCACCCGACTGGAGCACCACCGTCAGCGCCAACCAACACCACTTCCGGCGCGACGACTACACGGCCTTCCCCTATGGCTGCGGCACGCAGGAGCTATATCCCGGCTACTGCGGCAATGGCGATTATGACGTTTACAACTACGTCAGCATCGGCGAGAAGAAGTCGCCGCTGACGGTGCAGGCGCTGGTGCAGGGCCGCTTCGCCACCGGCGCGCTGCGGCACGAATTCACTGGCGGCGCCTCGTTCTATAAGAACAGCGAAAAATGGGGCGACGACATTTACGAATACTCGGGCCTCAGCAATATCTACCGTCCGGTAGTGGTGCCGCAACTGGGCGGTGAAGTCAACGAACCGGCTATCGAACGCCGCCACGGCAACGAGCGCGCGCTGTTTGCGCAGGATATCGTCAGCCTGAATGCGCAGCTCAAGCTGCACGCAGGCGCGCGCTACGTCCAGGTCCGGCGCACCCAGTATGTCGGCGAAAACGACGACGGCGTATTGCTGCCCGATGCCCACACCGACGAAGGCTTCTGGCTGCCGAATGTGGCGCTGGTTTATAGCTTGCGGCCGAACGTGTCGCTTTACACGTCGTACGCGCAAGGGCTCGAGCACGGCGGCATCGCGCCAATGCTGACCCGCCACGAGGGCCAGGCGCTGACGCCGTCGAAGTCTAAGCAGGTGGAAGTGGGCGTCAAGGCCGACATCCGCCCGGACCTGAGCGCGACCGTGGCGCTGTTCGACATCCGCAAGGGGCTGGAGTACACCGACGCCCAGAATGTCTTCGTGCGTAACGGCGAGGCGCAAAACCGTGGGCTGGAAATGGCGCTGAACGGCCGCGTCACGCGCGAGCTCACCATGGGCGTTTCAGCAACCGCGCTGAACAGCCGTCAAAGCGGTACCGGCAAAGCCGATATGGACGGCAAGCGTGCGCCCAACGTGGCGGCGTTCAAATCATCTGTGTATGCGGATTACGCGGTACCACAGGTGAACGGGCTGAAGCTGAGCGCCAACTGGCAGTATTCGGGCAAGAAGGCGTTCGACAAGGAAAACACCGTGTTCGTGCCGAGCTACCATGTACTGAACCTGGGCGCTTCGTACGCCACGCGCATCGCCGGCGTCGCCACCACGCTGCGCGCCGGCATCGACAACGCGGCCGACAAATCCTACTGGCGCGACGTCACGCCGGAACTGGGCGGCTATCTGATGCCGGGCGCCTCGCGCACCTTCCGCGTATCGGCGCAATTCGATCTATAAGCGGCTAGTCCAGTAGCCCTTCGACCTGCGACAGCCGCTGTCGCGGGTCGCCCGATACCAGCACGTACGGAATCGCGCGCGCGGTCAGCTCCGCCATCAACATGCGGTTGATGATCGCGCTGACTTCTTCGCACTCGCGCTGCAAACCGTCGGCTACCCAAGGGATATCAGGCGCCGTCACCAACGTCAACGCGTAGTCGCTCGCATGTGCATCGGCCAGCCGCGCCAACTGCGCATCGATACCGCCAAAATAATGGCGGCTGTAAACCGCCGTCATCAACGGCGCCGTATCGCAAAACAGATATCTGCCGGCTTGCCGCGCCGCCGCATCTTCGCGCTCGCGCTGCGTGTTGGCGATGCAAAACTGATCTTCCGCCACCGGCACACGCCCGCGCGTGTCGACGAATTCCCGCAAATACTCGGGCACCCATGCTGTCGCATAGCGCAGTGCCAGCGCCGCCGCCAAAGTACTTTTGCCGGAGGACGCCGTACCCAGTATCGCCACCCGTAATGGCGCGCCCGGCGCGGTCATTCCAGGACCAGCCTGCGGCCGCCGGCTTCATCGCCGCTGCCGCTGCCGCCGGAACCGATGCCGGCCGACTGCTGCCAGGCGCGCAGGCCGATCACCGCCATGCCGACGAAGACCGCGTACAGCACCGCCGTCAACACCAGATGCTTGTGCAGATACAGCCCCACATACAGCACATCGACGATGATCCAGACGTGCCAGTTCTCGATCTTTTTACGCGACAGCAGCAGCTGCCCGACCAAGCTGCCGGCGGTCAGGAAGGCGTCGGAGCGCGGCACATCGGTATCGGTGTACGATTTGAGGAACCACGCCAGCAGCAAAAAGCCGGCCAGCCACGCCACGCCGGCGGTCCAGCGGCCGCGCGTGTCGAGCGCCGTGACCGGCAGCCGGTCGTGGCGGTCGTCCCCGTGCAACCACTGATACCAGCCGTAAAACGACACCGTGATGAACACCAGTTGCAGCCCCATGTCGCCATACAACCGCGAACCGTAAAACACCAGCCCATAAGTGGCCGACGAGATGATGGCGAACAGCCATGCCCAATGACTCTGGCGGATATTGAGCCACACCGTGGCCACCGCCAGAACGAACGACACCAGTTCCAGCGGGGTCGTGGCAAGTCCTGCCAGATGCAGCGGCAAGTTCAGATACCCCAACAGAACCGATAACTCGCTCATTACTTTTTCGCCGGATATTTGATCGTCATCTCTTTGAGCAGGTTGTCGGCGTGATCGACTTCGCTCATCACCCACAGCATATACCGGA
>DASVTJ010000683.1:0-5536 GCA_036387635.1 Duganella sp. | reverse complement strand
CCACCCGCGAGGCGCCGCCGTCGACGCCCGCATCCAGACAGGGCGCCGACCTTTTCGCGTTTGTGCCGTCGATGGAAGGCACCCGGCCCGACGGCGACGTCAAGACGCTGGCGGACGAGCAGCTGGTGGTCGACGCCGAGTTGGGACACTTGTTCGACTACTACCTGGCCGGGCTGGGGGAGAAAGACCTCGGCGCGATCAAGGCGGAAATCGAACGCGAACTGGATCGGCGCCTGAAACCGGCGCCGGCCCGGCACGCGAAGCTTTTGCTGGCCGGTTACCTGGGCTACAAACAGGCGCTGGCCGGCATTGAGGCGACGCTCGCGCCGGGCGCCGACATGGCGCAGTCGGCGCGCGCGCGCCTGCTGGCGATGCGACAGCTGCGCACGGCCTATTTCACGGCGGAGCAAAGCGCGGGGTTGTTCGCCGCCAGCGACTCGCGCGACGACGACGCGGTGGCGCGTTTGGAGATCGGCTTCGACAAGAGCCTGAGCGTAGAGCAGAAAAAGGCTAGGCTGGCGGCGCTCGACCGGCGCATGCCGGCCGCGCTGCGCGAGGAGCGCGAGGCGCCGGCCAGGATTATCCGGCTTGAGCAATCGGTGGCGCAGCTAAGGGCCAAGGGCGCCGGCGACAACGAGATTTACAGCCTACGCGCCGCGGCGCTGTCGCCAGAAGCGGCAGCGCGCCTGGCCGATGTGGACCGCGACGAGGCGGCATGGCAAGCGCGCATCGGCGCCTATCTGGCGCAGCGCAAGGCGATGGTCGCGCAATCGGTGCAATCGGATCATGCGAGCGGACGGGATGACGCCGCGTTGCAGCGGCTGCGCGACGCCAGCTTCACCGCTGACGAGCAGCGGCGTCTGGGCGCGTACGAATAAGTCGTCAGGTGCGCTGCATCGGATTGGCGTTCAGCCACGCCTGCAACACGTCGGCGG
Source organism: Duganella sp. (assembly GCA_036387635.1). GTDB lineage: Bacteria > Pseudomonadota > Gammaproteobacteria > Burkholderiales > Burkholderiaceae_D > Rugamonas. The sequence continues at coordinate 4,601 of DASVTJ010000683.1, read as the reverse complement.
TATCGGGCGGCAGATGCAGGCCAAGTTTGGAGCGGCGCCACAAGATATCCTGTGCCGTGCGCGCCCATTCGTAGCGGCGCAGATATTCCACCTCCGTCGCGTACAGTCCTGGGGCGATTTGCTCGCCCATGTCGACCAACTCGGCGCGATCGCACAACAGCGTGTGAATGCGGGTGCCATAGGCGCGCGCGTAGCGCAGCACCAGCAGCGGCGGCAGCCAGGCGTAGCGCGCCTGCATGGTGCGCACCCACGCGTCGAACTGCAGCACCGACTTGTTCGTCGGCTCGGCGCCGAACAAATCGCCGCCGGGAAGGCAGGCGTTGTGGGTCCAGCCGCCCTGCCGGTTGTCGAGCGACTTGGCGATCAAATCGACCGCTTCCTCGGCCAGCTTGCGGAAGGTGGTGATTTTGCCGCCGAAAACGCTGAGCATCGGCGGGCCGTCGCTGTCGACCTCCAGCCGGTAATCGCGCGTGACGGCCTTGGCGTCGGCGCCATCCTCCACCAGCGGGCGCACGCCGGAGAAGCTCCACACCACGTCCGCCGGCACGATCGGCTTGACGAAGTAATGGCTGGTCAGCTGGCACAGATAGGCGATTTCGTCGGCGCTGATCGCCACCTGATCGACGTCGCCATGGTAATCGAGGTCGGTGGTGCCGATCAGCGTGAAGTCGCGTTCATACGGGATCGCGAACACGATGCGGCCGTCCGGATGCTGGAAGATATACGCGTTGTCATGCTCGAAGATGCGCTTGACGACGATGTGGCTGCCCTTGATCAGGCGCAGATGGCCGCCGCCCTCCTTCGGCAAGGTCGCGTGCAGCAGGTCGGCGGTCCACGGTCCGGCGGCGTTGACGACATAGCGGGCGTTGACGCGGATGTTGCCGCAACTGGGCTTGTACAGCGTCGCCTCCCAGTCGGCGGCCTTGCGCACCAGCGAATTGCAGACCGCCTGCGTCAGGATGGTGGCGCCCCTCTCGCTGGCGTCGATGGCGTTCAGCACCACCAGGCGCGAGTCGTCGACCCAGCCGTCCGAATAGATAAAGCCACGCTGGAACTCCGGCTTGAGCGGTTTGCCGGCCGGGTGGCAGCGCAGCCGGATGCCCGCCGACGCCGGCAGCAGCTCGCGCTTGGCCAGCAAGTCGTACAGCATCAAGCCGGCCCGTATCAGCAGCGCCGGACGCTGTCCCTTCGCATGCGGCATCACGAAGCGCATCGGCCACATGATGTGCGGCGCGCAGCGCAACAGCGTTTCGCGCTCGATCAGCGCCTTGCGCACCAGGTTGAATTCGTAGTACTCGAGATAACGCAAGCCGCCGTGGATCAGCTTTGTCGACGCCGACGACGTGTGCGAGGCCAGATCGTCCTTTTCGCACAAGACCACCGACAGCCCCCGCCCCGCCGCGTCGCGCGCGATGCCGGCGCCGTTGATGCCGCCTCCCACTATCAGGACATCGCAATCGAGTGTGTGCTGCGGTTCCGCCATGTCTTCCCCGGTGTCTAGCAAAATTAACTGGATAGCATCTACGTTACGTGAAATTTGCCTTTCCTCATAGGGGCTGGCGCCTATTCCGGCCCAAAAAGCCACGTTAGGTTTAAGAGTGCGTAAATTTTGATGGTCTATAATCGGCGCAACTGCTACCACCATGAGATCGAGTTTTGACCGCTTCCCCTAACGTTCTATCCAAATGGATGACCCGCCGTAACGCCGTTCGCGGCTTTATCGTCGCCGGCGCCGCCGCCCTCATCGCCGGCGCGCTGCTGCTTGGCTACCTGCTGCTGGTCGTGGCGCCTAACCTGCCCGCGCTCGACGTCATCACCGACTACCGGCCCAAGATCCCGCTGCGCATCTACACCGCCGACAATGCCCTGATCGGCGAATTCGGCGAGGAGCACCGCGACTTCATCGCCATCAAGGACATGCCGGAGATGATGAAGAAATCGGTGCTCGCCATCGAGGACAAGCGCTTTTATGAGCATAATGGCATCGACTGGCGCCGCGCGCTGGGCGCCGCGCGCGCCAATCTGGGCGGCGGCTCCAAACAGGGTGGCTCCACCATCACCATGCAGGTGGCGCGTAACTTTTTCCTGACGCGCGATAAATTCTATGGGCGCAAACTCAATGAGGTGATGCTGGCCCTGAAAATCGAGGCGGCCCTCAGCAAGGACGAGATTCTCGAGCTGTACATGAACCAGATCTATCTGGGCCAGCGCTCGTTCGGCTTCGGCAGCGCGGCGCAGACATATTTCGGCAAATCGCTGAAGGAACTCGATGTCGCCGAAATGGCGATGCTCGCCGGCCTGCCGCAAAATCCGGCCCGCCACAACCCGGCCGTCAATCCCAAACGCGCCAAACAACGCCAGCGCGTGGTGCTCAAATCGATGCGCGACCTCGATTACATCACCGAGGACCAGTATCAAACGGCGCTGCGCCAGACGCTGCACGTGCGCAATCGCGGCCAGCAGTTCGACACCCACGCCGAATACGTGGCCGAACTGGCGCGCCAGGCCGTCTACGCCCAGTTCAAGGAAGACTCGTACACCAAGGGCATCAGCGTCTATACGACGATCCTCAAGGCCGACCAGGATGCGGCCTACGAATCGGTGCGCCGCAATGTGCTGAACTACGATCAGCGCCACGGCTATCGCGGCCCTGAAGCGTTCATCACGCTGCCGGCGGCCGAGGAGGAACGCGACGACGCCATCGAGGAAGCGCTGCAGCGCCGTCCGAGCAGCGACCGCCTGATTCCGGCGGTGGTGCTGCAGGCCGGCCCGAAAGCGGTCAAGGTGCAGGACCCGTCCGGCGAGGAAATCACCATCACCGGCGACGGCTTGCGGCTGGCAGCCAACGCGCTGACCGACAAGGCCAAGGACGCGGTGCGCCTGCGTCCCGGCGCGGTGATCCGCATCATGCAGGGTAATAAGGAGAAGTGGGCGATCTCGCAGGTGCCGCTGGTGGCGGCGGCGTTCGTGTCGGTCGACGCGGTCACCGGCGGCTATCACGCGATGGTCGGCGGCTTCGATTACAACCTGCAGAAGTTCAACCATGTCACGCAGGCGTGGCGCCAGCCTGGTTCGGCGATCAAGCCGTTCGTGTATTCAGCCTCGCTGGAAAAAGGCTTCTCGCCATCGACGCTGATCAACGACGTGCCGCTGGAGCTGACCGGCGCCGAAACCGGCAACCAGCCATGGAGCCCGCGCAACGACGACGGCAAATTCGAAGGCCCGATCACCATGCGCTACGCGCTGGCCGAGTCCAAAAACGTGGTGTCGGTGCGAATTCTGCGCGCGATCACCGTGCCGTACGCGCACAACTACCTGGGCAAGTTCGGCTTCGACCTGGCCAAGCATCCGCAAAACCTGACCATGGCGCTCGGCACCGGCTCCGTGACACCGGCGCAGATGGCCGGCGCCTACTCGGTGTTCGCCAATGGCGGCTACTCGGTCGAGCCGTATCTGATCGCCAAAATCGTCGACGGCGACGGCAAAATCATCAGCGAGACCAAGCCGCGCACCACGCTGCCGGACGACGCCCGCGTGATCGATCCTCGCAACGCCTTTGTCACCGACAGCATGATGCGCGAAGTGACGCGCACCGGCACCGGCGGCGCCGTGGCGCGCCTGGGCCGCCACGACATGGCCGGCAAGACCGGTACGTCGAGCGAGGCGGTCGACGGCTGGTTCGCCGGCTACGGCGGCGGCATCGTGGCGGTGTCGTGGATGGGTTACGACGATTCGAAATCGCTCGGCGGCAAAGAGTTCGGCGCCACCGTGGCGCTGCCGATCTGGATCGACTACATGAAGGTGGCGATGAAGGATCGTCCGGCGCAGGACCGTCCGGTCCCGGCGGGCATGACGCAGGTGGGTGGCGAGTGGCTGTACGATGAATTCAGCGGCGACGCGGCGCGCTATACGCTCGATATCGAAGAGACGGCGCCGGGCGCGGAGAACATCATGCCGGTGCTTCCGGGAGCGTCGCCGCCGCCTGCCCCGCCGCCGCCCGGCCAATAAGCCGGCGAATCAGCCGGCGAATCAGCCGATCACGCCGACAGATAGCCGCGCATCATGCGCACGGCGCTGTCGGCGAAAAGGTCGGGTCCCACATTGGCGGCGCGGTACTTCCAGCGTTTGACATACCAGTCCTGGAACGTCGCCATGAAATGCGCCGCCAGCAGGTCCGGGCTGCCCTGCGGGCGATCCGGTATCTGCGTGATCACTTCCGCAAACAGCGACTGCACATACAGCTCGGACGCCTTGGCCGTCTGCCGCTGGCGCGCCTGCAGCACGCGCGAATCCATATACACGAAATAAAACCACGGCTGCAAAATCTCGGACACGTAGATGGACGCGCGCATCAACGCCTCGAGTTTGTCGAGCGGATCGGCCAGGTCGACGAACAGCGGCGGCATCTCATGGGTGGCGTGGCGTACCACGTCTTCGATCATCTCGGCCAGCTGGTCCTTGTTGCTGATGTAGCCGTACAAGCCGCCCATCGACAAGCCGGTTTCGTGGCACAGGTCGCGCAGGTTCATGGCGCGGAAGCCGACCTCGTTGGCGAGCTTGAAGGTGGCGTTGAAGATGCGTTCGAGGTTTTCCAGGGCCGG
>DASVTJ010000682.1:0-5979 GCA_036387635.1 Duganella sp. | reverse complement strand
CCGACTTGTTGACCGTTTTCGGCCGGCCGTAATAGGTCAGGGAGCCCATGCCCTTGGCCACCGCGTTGAGCAGATCGGTGGCGTGGACGCTGACATTGCCGACCCCTTCGAAGTTGACGTCGACCCGCTCCGCGCGCAGCGCCCTGGTATCGACTTCGCCCACGCCGCGGGCGTTCAGGCGCAGGTACTTGACGTTGCCGCTGGCGACGAGGTGGCCGGCGCCCAGGTAGCCGATGTCGAGGCGGTCGGTATTGACCTTGCTGATGATGGTCTCGCCGGCGCCTTCCACCTTTACGCGGCTCAGCGACGGCACCACGATGGTGATGCGCGGATCGTCCTTGGCGCCGTTGTAGCTCTTGTCGGGCATGGTGATCTGCAGTTCGTTGTCGACCACCACGGTCTTTAGCGCGGCGACGAAGCGGTCATCGCCGCGCACCACCACCGACTGCGTCTTGCCCACTTCGACCGTCATCGCGAAGGCGCCCTTGGCGTTGACGGCGATGAACGGCGGCAGCGCGCGGGTCGATTCGGCCGCCAGCGCCGGCGCCGCCGCCAACAGCGTCGAGGCCATAGCGGCGACGACTGCGGCGACGGTGGCCACAACGCGCATCGACACTGCGCCCGAAGCGGTGGAAAGTGCGGCGGAAGCGGTGCGGCGCATGATGAATCCCTCGTGTACTTGGCGTTTATTTGTTGGTTACTTCTTTTGATAACGTTAATTTTACTGAACTTCGCCACCGTGGCCGACAACTTTGCGACGAATGGCAAAAAAGCTTGAATGTGCGGCGCATGTGTTGCGTTACGGCTACGCTGAGCTGCCGCTTGGCGCCGGGCGACAGCTACTCCTCGGACGAGGGCAAAAAAAAGCCATCCGGCGGATGGCTTTGTTATGCGCTCGGGACGTCGCTCAGGTTTTATTACTCAGGCATTCCTTCATGAAGCCTTTGCGCTCGTCGCCTTTTTTGCCTGTGGCGTCGGCGTTACATTTTTTCATTTTGTCCTGTTGCGTCAACTTCGGCGCCGGCGCAGGCGCCGATACCTCAGCGACCGGCTTGGCGCTCAGGCATTCCTTCATGAAGGCTTTGCGCTCATCGCCTTTTTTGCCGGTCGCGTCGACGTTACAGGTTTTCATTTTGCTTTGCTGGACGGTCGGCTCGGCGGCAAAGACGGCGCCGCTGAGGGACAAAATCAGGCTGGCAACGAACAGTTTTTTCATCATGGTTTCCTCGGATCGAAATACGAACGGTCGGGGCGCCGCGCGCCCGCACGGCGACTATACCACCCGGGGGTCAAGTCTGACATTCGGACACGTTCTCATCTCTAAGGCTGTCTGGCTGTTGGCCTCGTGTCCGATTGTCAGACTTGACCCCGTCGTCGCCGTCGTCGCGTCGTCGTTTATTCGGTGAAGACGGCGGTGGAGCGCGGGGCGATCGTGAAGGCGCCGCCGGCCCTGTCGTAGCCGGCGATGCGCGCGCCACGGCCGCCGTCGGCGTTGCGCTGGATCGGGTGCAGCGCCAGCTTGCGGCCCGCCAGTTCCGGCACGGCGATGGTCTTGCCCACCTTGTCGACGTTGAACAGCACCACCACCGATTTGTATTTGGCGCCGGCGTAGCGCTGCGGATGCTGGCCGTCGATGCTCATGACGATCAGTCCCGGAATCTGCGCCGGTCCGGTGTTGTGGAAGCGTAGCCGCTGCGCGACGTCGTCCGCCGTGCGCAGGCGGAACAGGCTCGAATCCTGGCGGATCGCCAGCAGGTCGTTGACGGCGTCGCGCGCGTAGACGATGGCGCCGGTGGTCGGCTTGATCAGCGGGTTGGCAAGGATCGGCGACATCAACGGCCAGTTATCTTGATTGACGCCGGCCATCGGCAGGCCGATGCCGAAACCGTTCGACTGGTAGCTGTAATCGAGTTTGTTGAACCAGTCGCCCGCGTCATAGCTGTCGCGGTCCATCGATTTGGAACGCAGGATTTCCTGGCCGGCGTGCAGGAACGGCACCCCCTGCGACAGGATGTTGATGGCCGCGCCCAGGTTCTGCACGCGCACGCGGTCGGCCATGCTGGTCGCCTGCGGCAGCTTGTAGGCGTTCAGGTCGAACAGCGTCTGGTTGTCGTGCGCTTCGACATAGTTGATGGTTTCGGCCGGATTGGCGGCGAAGCCGGCCTGCTGGCCGAAGTAGTCGATCTGCGCGTTTTTGCGCAGCGCGCCGGTGCGGTCGATGAAGCTGTAGTCGCGCAGCGTGCCGGACAAGCCGACCTTCACCAGGTCGCCGAGGCGCAGCAGGTCGTCCTTGGTTTGCGTCGACCGTCCGTTCGGATCGTAGAAGGCGCCGTTGATGAAGCCCTGCTGGTCGATGAGGCTGGCGCCGCTGTCGCAGCAACCGCCGCCGCGCACGGCGTCGCGCAGGCGGTCGTTGAAGGAACCGATGCCCGAACCGTACATGTTGGCCTGGCGCGCCTGCACGAAGCGGGCGTCGTTGCCGACGGTACCGAAGTTCCACGCCTCGCCATAGATGTAGATGTCGCGCCCTGCGGCGGCGTTGACGGCGCTTTGCAGGCGCCGCATCACCGGCAGCGGCGTGAAGCCCATGATGTCGAAGCGGAAGCTGTCGACCTTGTGGTCGCGCGCCCAGGTGCTGACCGAATCGATCATCAGCTTGGCCATCATGACGTTTTCCGACGCCGTATCGGCGCAGCAGCTGTCGTTGGTGATGCCGCCGGCGGCGTTGAGACGGTAATAATAGGTCGGCACGATCTTGTCGAGCACAGACAACGGTCCTTGCTGCGAGCCGCTGGTGTGGTTGTAGACCACGTCCATCACCACGCGCAGGCCTTGTTCGTGCAGGCCTTGCATCATGGCGCGGAACTCGCGCACGCGCACAGCGCCGTCGTGGGCGTTGGTGGCGTAGCTGCCTTCGGGCGCGGTGTAGTGCACCGGATCGTAGCCCCAGTTGAAACAGTCGGTTCCGCGCGCCGCTTCCACCGCCGCTTGCTGGTCCGGCGCGTTGGCGGCGGCGTTGGGGATGGCCGGCGTGGCGCAACCGGTTTCGTTGACGCTGCGCGGCGCGAATCATGTGCGCCGCCCAAAAAAAACGCCGCTTGGTAGCGGCGCAAAGAGCGTAATCGTAAAGAGGGGTCACGCCGCCTTGATCGACTCCGGGCGGCCGCAATAGCGCTGCACATACGCCTGGTGCGTGGGCAGCTGCACCACGGTGCGGTCGATCTTCGTCTTGATATTGCCGAGGAACTGCCTGAGTTCCTCGTCGCCCATCAGGTCCGCCGTCTGGTGGTGCGAGACCGGCATGATGCCCTGGCCGAGCATCACCTGTATCCACGAGTTTTCCGCGAATAGCTCGTTCGGCACGCGGAACACGCGGCCCGTCTCGCGGAACAAGTCGATGCGGTGCTGGAGCGAGGCCGGGATGCTCATCTCGCGGCTGTCGATCCAGAACTGCGAGTCGGTGCGGTTGTTGACGTGGTAGTGAAGGATGATGAAGTCGCGAATATGCTCGATCTCGTGGTTGCACTGCGCGTTGTATTCGTCGATGTCATGCTGGCTGATGCCGTTCGCCGGGAAGGTCTGCATCAGGCGCACCACGCTGCGCTGGATCAGGTGGATGCTGGTCGATTCGATCGGTTCCAGGAAGCCGCTCGACAAGCCGATCGCCACCACGTTGCCTTTCCAGGTGTGCTTGCGCTGACACGGCTTGAACTTGATCACGCGCGGCGTGACGAGGGTCCGGCCCACGATATTGGACAGCAGCTGCTTTTGCGCCGCGTCGTCGTCGAGATAGCGACTCGAGTAGACGATGCCGTTGCCGACGCGGTGCTGCAGCGGGATGCGCCACTGCCAGCCCGCCTGGTGCGCCATGGAGCGCGTCAGCGGCACGGCGTCGCCGACCGATTCGGTCTGCACGGCCATGGCGCGGTCGCAGAACAGCCATTGCGACCAGTCCTCCATCGGCTCGTCCATCGCCTCGCCGATCAGCAGGCTGCGGAAGCCGGTGCAGTCGATGAACAAGTCGCCTTCGATTTCCTGTCCCGATTCGAGCACGATCGAGCGCACGTCGCCATTATCCTTTTTGGTGTAGCGGACGATCTTGCCTTCGATGCGCTGCACGCCGCGCGGCTCGCACAGCCGTCGCAGATACTTGGCGTAGCGGCCCGCGTCCAGATGGTAGGCGTAGTTCATGCCGTTGTTGGGCAGGTGCGCAAAGCGGCTCTCCAGCGAGGCCTTGAGCTCGAGGCAGTAGTCGCCGTAGTCGCCGGCCAGCCCGCGCTCGACGCCCTTGTGCCAGAAGTGCTGGAAGCCGGCGGTCCAGTGATCGATGCCGGTCATGCCGAACGAGTGGATGTAGTCCTGCCTGACGTCGCGCCAGCCCTCGAACGAGATGCCCAGTTTGAAGGTGGCCTGCGTCTCGGCCATGAATTCCTGTTCGTTGATCTCGAGCAGATTGTGGAAGTTCAGCAGCGTCGGGATGGTCGCCTCGCCCACGCCGACCGTGCCGATTTCGTCGGACTCGATCAACTTGATGTCGAGTCGTTTGCCCAGCACCTTGGCGATGCCTGCGGCGGTCATCCAGCCGGCGGTGCCGCCGCCGCAGATGACGACGCGCCGTATCGGTTGGCGGTGGTTGGGATCTCTGTTCTGGTCTTGCATTTTGCCGGTCTCCTCAGCGGTTCAGTTTTTTTAGTATTTGGGCGCGCAGCGCACGCGCGCCATCGGCCGTCAACGGCGCCAGCACGTGGCGCGCAGCTTCCGGTATGTGTCGCGCCGTTTCTTCGTCGGCTTCGAATATGTAGTGGCGGAAGACTTCCTGCCACGCCTTGCGCTGCTCCGGCGGCAGGTCGCGCATCGTCAGCAAGGCTGTCATCAGCGCGTTGGTCGGCGTGTCCATGAAGTCCGGCGTGCGCTGCCACCAGTAGTTGACCAGCACATTGAAGGCGTCCAGCGCTTCGATATGGTGCCACCACATGCTGGGGATGAAGATGGCGTCGCCCGGCCCCAGCACCGCGCTTTGCGCGTGCCCCAGCGCCTCGGCATAGCGCGGGAATTTGCCGAAGTCCGGATCGGCCATGTCCACCAGGCTGATGGCCTGGCCGGCCGGCGTGAAGTCGAGCGGGCCGACGTACAGGTTTTTGAGCTGCTCTGGCGGGAACAGCATGAAGCGCCGGTGCCCGGCCGCGACCACCGCCAGATTGTCCGGCACATCGTAGTGGGCGGCGATACGGGTGCGGTTGCCGATCCAGATGCTCATCAACGCGTCGCGGCCGCCGAGATCGAGGTCGTTATGCTCGCGGAAGCCGGGCAGGCAGGTTTCGACGCTGGTCGACCCGACGTACACCGTCGCCGGCTTGTCCATATGGCGCTTGGCGCGGATTTCATCGAGCACGCCGGTCAGCTTGGCGTGCACCGGGTGGAAATTGAAGCCGCTCATGTCCTCGTTGTAGAAGAAGCGGCCCTGCGCCTCCGGCGCGCCAAGCATCGCGCCGACCGTGGCGCCGCGGTAGTGGCGGCGCAGGTAGGCGTCGCCTTCGTCGTCTGAGGAGAGCGCGGCTCGCACCATCGGCCAGCCGGCGGCCAGGCCGCGCAGCACGATCGGCCGCGTCGCGGTCAGGATCTCGTCGTTCAGCTGGTGCTGGCCGCTGCCGCCACGACCAGCCCAGCCGATCTCGCGGATCGCTTCAGGCATGGGGAAGCAGGGCGTTCTTGCGGTCGATCAGCGCGCGGAAGTTCGACAGCGACGCGATCACCATGTAGATCGCATGGAGGTGGCCGGCCGCGTGCAGCCTGGCGATGGCGTCGCCACTCAACTCGGACAGGCGGTCTTCGTTAATGGTGTAGAAGCCGGCCAGGCGGTTTTGCGAGCCGTCGTCCAGGCCGACGTCGAGCACGAAGCTTTCCAGCAGCTCGTGCTCCAGCAGCGCGGCCAAAAACGCCGGCGTGTCCTGGAAGCCGTTGTGGATCGCCGCCAGCAGG
>DASVTJ010000681.1:0-3190 GCA_036387635.1 Duganella sp. | reverse complement strand
TGACACGTCATTCAAATCAAGCGGTCAGCCGAATGGCGCGAGGCCGTCGCCCAGCCCCAGCTTGTCGATCAAGGTGCGCGCGTCGAACGGCGCCCGCACCTTGATGTCGTTGTCGAAGTAGACGTAGACATCGCGCTTGGCCCGCGCCGGTGGTGGCGTGTGCGAAATCAATTGGGCGTCGTCCGGCTGACCGCCCGTGCTCCAGGCGCGGATGCGCGCGCCCCAGCGCTCCAACGCCGCGTCGTCGTAGCCGCTGGCGTACAGTTCCTCGGCGCCGTGCAGGCGCAGATACATGAAGTCCGACGTGACGTCTTCGTAGTACGGGAATTTGCCGGCGGTGTCGGCCACCACCAGCGCCACTTTGTATTTGCGCAGCAGCGTGACGAACGCCGGATCGACAAAACTGTCGTGGCGGATTTCCAGCGCGTGGCGCAGCTTGTGGTTGGCGTCGATGTCGAGCATGACCTTGCCGTTCATGCGCGCCTCGTGCTGTCGCGCCAGGCGCTGCGCCTGTTCCAGATCGCGCGGCAGCAGGCTGAAAAAATGTTCGAGCCGCTCGGCGTCGAAACGGAAGTTGGGCGGCAGCTGCCACAGGAACGGCCCGAGTTTTTCGCGCAGCGCGAGCACGCCGGAGGCCATGACGTTGGCCAGCGCCTTGTCGACGCCTTCGCCCAGGCGCAGGATGTGGGTCAGGTAGCGGTTGCCTTTGTGGGCGAAAACGAAGCCGGGCGGGGTGGCGTCGTACCAGGCGCTGTAGCTCGACGGGCGCTGGAGCGAGTAGAAAGAGCCGTTCAGTTCGATCGTCGGCAGCGCGCGCGAGGCGAAGTCGAGTTCGCGCGTCTGCGCCAGGCCTTCAGGATAGAAGACGCCGCGCCACCCTGGGTAGCGCCAGCCGGAGATGCCGATGTGTATTTTGCCCATGGCTCAATATAGCCAATTCGGCAAACAGACGGGGCGCGATTGCGCAAGCCCGCATGGTCTGGCCGGTCCGAAAGCCAAAGACTATTAGTCAATTTTGTTGACTGGTTTACACTCTTGTGGCGCCACTTCGCGCGCGATTTCGATGCTCTATACAGGAGGCACTATGCGTAACTTGTTCTTTGCTGTTTGGCTGTCGCTCGCCGGTTTGTTCGGCGGTTCCGCCCACGCGTACGAGTACTATTATGTCAGCAATGTGTTCCAGGTCAACTTTACTTCCTTCTCCGGTGGACCGAACGGTCCGATCACCTACGCGCAGGACAGCGTCATCACCGTCCGCATCGACACGCCAACCTTGCTCACCGCCGGATCGACTTGGTCGCCGGGGACGGTTATCCAGATGAGTCGCACTGTCGACAACTACCCGTGGCAACAGCTCACTTATCCCGACCCGAACGCGGACCCGAGCCGTCCGCCGGGGACGGTCTGGAATCCCAATCTGACGGCGACCATGACGATCGGCGCCGTCGATGCCAACGGCATGCCGACGGTGTGGGACATCAGCCTGCAGCGTCAATTGAACACGCCAACCGGCCGGGAAGACCTCAACAACCTGTTTACCTCCAATACCGGCGACAGGGTCTATGGCGGCTACCAGGGCTTCAGCAGCTATAGCGGCGCGAGCGGCGGCCCTGGTACATGGACGATGGCCGCCGCGATACCGGAGCCGGAAAGCTATGCGATGCTGTTGGCGGGGCTGGGCTTGATCGGCGTCATATCGCGCCGCCGGTCCGCGCGCGCCAAAGGTGCGCCGGCCAAAGGTGCGCCGGCCACAGTGGTGCCGGCGGCCGCATAAGCTAACCGGCGTCTTGCGACCGCGCGGCCGGGTTTTCACGCGGGTAGGCGTGCGGTTAGTCGAACAGGCTCGCTTGCGCGGGTTCGGCCACTTCCGCTGCGGGCCGCGCGGCTGCGTGAACCTTGTCGCCCGGAGGCTTCGGCGCCTTCGGCGGCGGCGTTTTCGGCGCCGGCTCCGCGCGCATCCGTTCCGCCGGATACAGCTGGAAAAACGAGCGCGCGCGTTCGGGGTCGCTACAGGCCAGCCAGTCATCGTAGTCGTCCGGGCGGACCACGATCAGCGAGCGTTTTTCGTCGCCGGGTCGATGGAAGCGCTTCATCAACGGATGTTCGTCGGCGTTCATGGTCAGTTGCGTGAAGGCGTAGGTCAGCGTGCCGTCGGCCTCCTGGTACGACTGGTACACGCCGGCGACGGCAAACGGCTCGTCGTTGGCCATGCCGATGCGGTAGCGAACGTGCGTTCCCTGTTCCCAGTTCGGCTCGAAAAACGCCAGCATCGGCACCAGGCACAGCTGCGACGCAGCCCACGGCCGCTTGTAATTGTGCGCCGAGCCGACCGTCTCCGAGCGCGCGTTCATGGTAGTGAGCTTGAGGCCCGAGCGCAGCTTGGCCTGCGGGATCAGGCCGTACGAAGCGAGCAGCCCTTGACGGGCGCCGTTGGCGCCGGGCACGATGATCGGACCGCGATAGTCTTGGTAGAGTTCGTCACGCCACTCCTCGTTGTTTTCGATGGCAGTCTTGAACCATTCGAAAGCGAGCTGGCGGCTGACGGTGATGTAATTCACGCACATGGGTAACGCCTCGATATTATTGCCTCGGGGCGTTAGTGTAACCGCACTCAAGCAGTAACGATGCTCGTCAGGAATGGTGTCGCGAGATCGGCCCCGGCGCGGCGCACCGTGGCCGATCCTGGCGTTAGTAGCGTTCCAGCCAGTGCGCGTAAGGCGCCGGCAACGTCCATGACGCGCGCTCGACCTTGAGTTCCTTGGCGGCAAAATAGGCCCAGTTCGGATTGGCCAGATGCGCCTTGCCGACCATCACCAAATCCAGCACTTCGTCACGCACGACCTGCTCGGCGATGGCCGGCGTGCCGAAGCCCCATGCCGACGACACCGGCACGTCCGCTTCCCGACGCACGCGCTCGGCGATCGGACCCAGGAAGGCCGGGCCCCAAGGAATCGAGGTGTTCGGAATCGTGAAGCCGATGCTGACGCTGATCATGTCCATGCCGGCCGCCTTGAATTGGCGCACCAGTTCGATCGATTCAAGCAGCGTCTCTTCGTCGCGGCCGTCGTACTCGATCACGCCGAAACGCACCGTCAGCGGCAGGTGTTCCGGCCACACTTCACGCACGGCCTTGAGCGTTTCGAGCAGGAAGCGGGCGCGGTTTTCAACGCTGCCGCCATAGATGTCGTCG
>DASVTJ010000680.1:0-8807 GCA_036387635.1 Duganella sp. | reverse complement strand
CCGCCTTGGCGTCCGCCGGTGCGGCCTTCGCCGGCTGCGCGGCCGGCTTTGTCGGCGCGCGATCGGCCGGCCTGGCCTTGGCCGGCGGCGTTGGCGCCGGCGGCAGCTCCTGCGACTTCGATTGCAGCACCTGCAAGTCCGCCAGCGCGGCCTGCATCGCCGCGTCGCTGGCGCGCTGCTGGCCCGGCGCCGCCGTCGCTGGCTGCGCCGATGGCGCCGAGCCTCCGGCACGGCCGGCCGCCGCGCCGCGCGCGATAGCCGGAGTGGTGCCAAGATTCGGCACGAACTGGCCGCTGAACTGCGGCGCGATCTTCAAGGTCGCATTGCTGCAAGAGTCGGCGCTGCACGCTACGCCGGCGTCCTTGATCGCGCGCGCGTTCTCCCTTGCCAGCTTGTCGCGCACCGCGCGATTTGGCTGCCAGTATCCACGCTCGATCGCGCTCAGCATGCGATCGGTCACGGCCTGGTAGGCGCGCAGATTGCCGCTGGCAGCGAAGCGCTCGCGCACCTTCAAGCCATGGCGGTCCTCGATGTATGTGTCGAACATGCGCTGCCATTTGCTGCTGTCGACCACCTCCGGCACCGTCACCTGCCAGGCCCACAGGTAATCGACCACGCGGTTGATGTAGCGCGCGCCGGAGTATCCTTCCTTCAGCATTGCGTCGGCCCATTTCGGATTCAGGTAGCGCGCCTGCATTTCCTGCCCCATGTACTGCTCGAGCGTTTTGTGGCCGGGCTTGCGCGGGTTGGACAGATCGCTGACGACCACCTCCGGCGTCTTGCCGTCGACGCTGCGAATCGCCATCGCGCTGCCGCCAAGGTACTGGAAGAAGTCGTCGTTATCCAGGGTCGCGAACAAATTGCTGGAGCGACTGTGCAGCGCGATCTTGCTGCCGCTGATGGCCTGCTTGAACAATTCGCGGCGCTGCGCCGCGTTTTCGCCGCCCACCTTCTCGCCGCCGGCCTTGTCCTCGCCCCAGTAGCCGGCGCCGAACGGATGGCTCATGCGGTTGATGAAGACGTCCGCCACCTCCTGCTCGTTCTTCCACGCGTTCGTCAGCGGGATCAGCTTCTCGATCTGCGTGCCGTACGCGCCGCTAGGCACGCCGAAGATGCGCACCGACGCCATGCGCCGCGCCTCGTCGGCGCCAACGCCGCTTGCCTGCATCGCGGCGGCTGTCTTGCGGCTGTGCGCCTGCATCACGTTGCCCGGCGGTCCGGCGTCCGCTGCCACGCCAGAATCGTCCTGTTGTTGCGCCAGTTGCGCCGCCTTGTCCATCAGCGCCAGCAGGTTGCCGAACAAGTCGCGGAACAAGCCCGATGAAATCAAGGTGACATCGACGCGCGGTCGTCCCAGCTCCTTGCGGGTCAGCGCTTCGACGCCGGAGACGCGGCCGCGTTCATCCCATGTCGGGCGCACGCCCATCAGCGACATCGCCTGCGCCTCCATCACACCCTCGTGGCGCGAGGTCTCCACGCCCCACAGGTTCATCGTCAGTTTGTCGGGATAGACGCCGTGACGCTTGCGGTAATCGTCCACCAGTTGCCGCGCCAGTTTGGCGCCCGCTTCATAGGTGGTTTTGCTGGGGATACGCGACGGATCGAGGCCGAAGAAATTGCGGCCGGTCGGCAACGCGTCCGGATTGCGTACCAGATCGGCGCTGGCACCGGCCGGGATGTAGCGGCCCGACAGCGCCTCCATCAAGCGGTCCAGTTCCAGTGCCGCGCTGCGTTCGATATCGTTCTCCAGCTGCGCCACGCGTTTGGTCTTTTGCTCCACCGATGCCGTGGTATCGAGGCTGACCACCGCGCGCGCGGTGGCGTTGCGCCGCTCCGCCGTCGGCGCCACGCCGAAGGTGTGCAAACCGAATGGCGTCAGCTTGTTGCCGGTGTCGTCCAGATACTCTTCCAGTGCCTCCATGTCGGCTTCGGTTTTCAGTTCGGCCTTCTTCATATCCTTCAACACGCCGCTTTTGGCGGCCACGCGGTTCAGCGCCACCAAATGGCTGCGTGCCAGCAGCGGACTTTTTTGCTCGGCCACGCGGTAGTCGTTCAGCAGCGCGCCGAGTTCGCGCAGGTCTGGATTGAGGCCGGCGATATCGAACGGCGGCGTCATATGGTCGATGATGGTCGCCATGCCGCGGCGCTTGGCCTGTATTCCTTCGCCGACGTCGTCCATCACGTACGGATAGATGTTCGGCATGGCGCCGATCAGCGCCTCGGTCGGATCGTCGTCGGACAGGCCGGCCTCTTTACCTGTCAGCCATTCCTGCGTGCCGTGGGTACCGACGTGCACGACGGCGTTGGCCTGGAAGCCCTTTTGCAGCCACAGATAAAAGGCGATGTACTCGTGGCTCGGCGGCATGCTTACCTCGTTATGCAGCTTCTCCAGGTTCTGCTCCCACGCGCGGCCGGGCTGCGGCGCCATCAGCACATTGCCGAAGCGGCGCGCCGGGTAGACGAAGAACGGCTCGCCCTTGGCGTCGCGCCACAGCACCGGCGCGTCCTCCGGTTTTCCCCACGACGCCAGGATCGACGCGCGCAGCGGCATGGGCAAAGCGGCGAACCACGCCTGATAATCGGCCAGCGGCACCAGCAGGGCCTGGCCGCTTTCCGCCAGATGCTTCAGGCCCGCCATGTGGTCGCCCTTCGACTTGCCAGGGTAGTTGCCCCACTGCTGGATATCGCCTTGCAGCTCGGCCTCGCCCGTCGGCAGAGCATCGCCGGTCTGGTAGCCGTCGCGCTTGAGGCGCTGGACGATTTGCCACAGGCTCTCCGGCAGCACGTTCAGGTACGCGGCGCCGATCGTCTCCGAGCCGTGCGGATAATTAAAGTAGATCATGGCGACGCGCTTATCTCCGTTGGCCTTCTGGCGCAAGGCCAGCCAAGCGGCCACGCGCTCGTTGAGGCGCTCGATGCGCTCGGGGATCGGCGTCTCCTCGACGTAGGCCAATCCGGTTTGCGCATCGCTGATCCGTTCGCGGCTGGCGACGACGGTCGGCTGGATCAGCCCCGCCATCTCGGCGCCGGCCAGTTGCCAGGTGCGTTCGATGATATCGAGCCCGATCTTCGACTCGCGCCATTGCGCCAGCGTGTGCTGGCTCAACGTGATGGCGTTGATCGCCGGGACGCCGATTTTGTCCAGCAGCGCGCCGGTGTTGGCGGTGCCGCCCACCTTCATGCCCAGCGCGACGATCAGATCGACGCGGCTCTTGCCGTTTTCGTCGAGCAGAAAGCGCAGCGGCACATCGTACGGATAGCCGAACACCGGCAGCACGTTATAGCCGCTGGCCTCGAGCCGCGCGACGATGGCCGCCAGCGGCAGCGTTTGTCCGGCCACCAAGCTGGCGCGGTAGAACGGCACGGCGATCCATGGCGCGCCGGTCTTGTAGTGGGCGTAGCCCTGCAAATACTGCTCGTAGCTGGTGGCGGTGCGGTTGGCCGCGACGTCGTACAGGCCGACGTTCGGCATCGCGTGCACCGGGGCTACCGCCAGCGTCGCGCCGAAATGGTTGCGCAGGATGTAGCGCAGCAGGTTGCCCATGTTCTCGATGCCGCCCTCGCCGTGATACTGCTGGATGGTCTTATCGTCCTGCACGCCCGCCTCGCGCAGGTTGTCGTCGATGGCGCCGCCGACGGCGAACACCGGATGACTTGCTTTGCGCAGCGCGTGCAGTTCCTCCTTCAGTCCCACCATCGCCATCCGTCCCCTGGCGTTGACGACCGCCACGTCGGCGCTGGCCAGCGCCTCGCGGTCGGCCGGCGTCATGCCGTTGGCGGGGATGATGCGGATGACGATATTAAGCGCCTTCAACTCCGACTGCAGTCCGCGCACGGCCAGTACGGCGGGCCGCGATTCGACGTCGCCCAGCATCAGCGCCAGCGTGCGCGGCGCCTGCGCCGAGTGCACGTAGCCGACGATGAAAAATGAGATCAGCAACAGTAAAACGATTTCGAGCTTTCCACACCGCTTACTCAGGAACATACACGACCTTCCCGTCCGGCAGTTGGTAGGCGGTGCCCAGGCGTTTGCCGGCGCCCGACAGCGGCTTGTCGCTGACGCGGCTGACGGTGATTTCCGCGCCCTTCTTGGTCAGCACCTCGACGCGGCCGTCGGCGCTTTTCTTGGCGATGGTGACTTCCGAATTGGGGTCGAGCAGGTCCATCATGTTCCAGGCGGAGAACAGCGCCAGCATCATGGCGACGATGAAGACGATGCTGGCGTCGAACAGGTTGGCGACGCCGGCCAGCGGATCCTCGGTGTGCTCGCCGATGCGGCTGTAGCGGTGGCGGTTCATGAATCGCATGTGGTTGTCCCCTTAGGCCTCGTGGCGCCGGTATGCCGGCTGCGCCGGGTGCGCCGCCAGCAGCGCTTCGGCGGCGTAGGCGATGTCGGTCAGGTCGCTGCGTAGCCAATGTTCGCGCACCAGGCTCAGAACATAGGCGCACACGCTGCACGCCAGACCGACCACGGTGGCGGTGAACGCGGTGGTCATCGATTCGGCCATCTTCGGCAGATTTCCCTGCGCCAGACCGGCCAGCGAAATGCCCATCGGGATCAGGGTGCCCATCAAACCGAGCGCCGGACCGACCCGCACCACGAAACGCACGCCGTCAAGGCGTCGCACGCCGGCGGCATCGGCGCGCTGCACCACCCGCTCCAGTCGCGCGTCGAGTGCGGGGTCGCCCTCGCGTGCCGTCAGCACGGCCGCCATATCGTGTTTTGCGGTGGCGACCAGCATGCGGATGCCGCGCCGGCGCTCCAGCCATTCGGCGCCAAAGGTGCCGAAGCACACCAGCATATATAAAGTCAGCGCCGCGATCCCCAGCAGCACGGGCAGATACAATACGTTGGAGATGGAGTACAGCAGCGTCTCGATCGAGCGGATGGCCGCGTCGGCAGGTAGGTTGGGCATGAATAGTCCGGCGACAGAAGCAAGCCGCTCACCTCCCCGTGAGCGGTTTGAAAGGAAGCGCCTGGGCGCCTCCACCTCTTTGGCCGGTATCCGGGCTCGCAAGCATATCCGTCCGACCTTCCCATGCAAACGCACAGTGGCACAGCGAGACGAATTGTCGTCGGCGACGACGCTTGTTTACCGTTGCGGGGGCAGCACATGTTGGCTGGCGTGGCCAGCTCCATGTTTCCCGTTTAACCGCGCATCCGGACGGATGCGCGAGCACCAAAACCCGGCGATTATACGTGGTTCCGGCGCCGCCGGACAGATCGCGGCGCCCGGCGACTTGGGATAACTGGCTGATATCTACCTGGTATCGGCCAGGCTTTGAAGAATCGGACAATCGGGACGATCATTGCCCTTGCAGCAGCGCGCCAGCGTCTGGAGCGTGTCGCGCATCTCGGTCAGTTCGGCGATGTGCTGATTGAGTTCCTCGACGTGACCGAGCGCGATGCTCTTGACGTCGGCGCTGGCGCGCTCCTTGTTCTGCCACAGCGACAGCAGCTCGCGGATCCGGTCCAGCGAAAAGCCCAGGGTCCGCGCCCGCTTGACGAAGCGCAGCGCGTGCAAATCGTTGTCGTTGTAGATGCGGTAGCCGGAGTCGCTGCGCCGTCCGGGCGGAATCAGCTCAACGCTTTCATAGTAGCGGATCATTTTGGCGGAGACGCCCGTGGCGCTTGCCGCTTGGCCGATGTTCATGCTGTCCCTCCTTGTTGGTCGGACGCCGGCTGCGGTGCCCAGCGGCGCAGCAGCAAGGCGTTGCTGATCACGCTCACGGAGCTGAACGCCATCGCGGCACCGGCCACCATGGGGTTGAGCAGCCCGAAGGCCGCCAGCGGAATGCCGACCAGGTTATAGATAAACGCCCAAAAAAGGTTCTGGCGGATTTTGCTGTAACTGCGCCGCGAGATCGAGATGGCGGCGGCCACCAGCGCCGGATCGCCGCGCATCAGCGTGACGCCGGCGGCGTGCATGGCGACGTCGGTGCCGCTGGACATGGCGATGCCGACATCGGCGGCGGCCAGCGCGGGCGCGTCGTTGATGCCGTCGCCGACCATGGCGACGCATTTGTCCTCGCCCTTCATGGCGGCGATGGTGGCGGCTTTATCGGCCGGTAGCATGTTGGCCACCACGCGCCCGATGCCCAGCGCCGCGCCGACATGATCGGCGCTGCCCTGGTTGTCGCCGGTCAGCAGCACCGTCTCGATCCCCAGCGCGTGCAGCGCGGCGATCGCGGCGCGCGCCTGCGGTTTGACGCGGTCGCCGAAAGCTAGCAGGCCTAAGAGCCGGACCGGTTGCGACGATGGCGAGGCTGGCGGTGTATCCAGGCTTGCCGGGCTGGCGGCATCGGGCGCATTGAGCGTGCCGGCTGCGCCGCTCACGTCGCCCACGCTGGCCAGCCAGGAGACGGTCAGCCCTTGCAGCTCCAAGTCAGCGGCGCGGGCGGACAGCGCGGCAAGCGCCACGCCCTGCTCCTCCATCAAGCGCGTGCTGCCGAGGATCAGCCGCACGCCATCAACTGTCGCCGCCAAGCCGCGACCGGGCAAGGCTGCGATGTCGGTGGCGATGCCGGTGGCCATGTGGCTGGCAGCAACGGCGCCGGTCGCACCGTCAGCGCCGCCGGCAACCGCGCCGGCATCCGCTTCGGCCGCATCGCGCACCGCGCGTGCCAGCGGATGCTCGCTGCCGCGCTGCACCGCCGCCGCCAGTCGCAGCAAACGTTCCCTGGAGACCGTGTCCGGCGCCGGCTCGCAGGCCACCAGCGAAGGCTTGCCCTCGGTCAGCGTGCCGGTTTTGTCGAAGGCCACCGTGGTGATACGGTGCGCCAGTTCCAGCGCCTCCGCATCTTTGATCAGAATGCCGTGGCGCGCGGCCACGCCGGTGCCGGCCATGATGGCGGCGGGCGTCGCCAGTCCCAGCGCGCAAGGACAGGCGATCACCAGCACCGCCACCGCGTTGATGATGGCGCGCTCGCCATCGCCGGACGCCAGCCACCATCCGGCCAGTGTCAACAAGGCCAGCACCAATACCACCGGCACGAACACCGCGCTGACGCGGTCGACCAGATGCTGCACCGGCGCCTTGGCCGCCTGCGCGTCTTCGACCAGGCGGATGATGCGCGCCAGCGTACTCTCGGCGCCCACCGCCGTCACCCGCACCAGCAGCATGCCCTCGCCGTTGATGGCGCCACCGGTCACGCGGTCGCCGGCGTGGCGCGCCACCGGCAGGCTTTCGCCGGTGATCAGCGCCTCGTCGACATGGCTGGCGCCTTCCAGCACCACGCCATCGACGGCGATGCGTTCGCCCGGCCGCACCACCACCGTCTCGCCGCCGGCCACCTGCGCGATCGGCACGTCGACATCCCGGTCGCCGCGCCGCACCCGCGCCGCTTCCGGGCGCAGCGCCTGCAACGCGCGGATCGCGGAGGTGGTCTGGCGCTTGGCGCGCGCCTCCAGCCATTTACCCAGCAAGACCAAGGTGATAACCATGGCGGAGGCTTCAAAGTACAAATGCGGTACGGTGCCGGAAGTCGTCAACAACAGATAGACGCTCAGACCGTAAGCGGCGCTGGTACCCAATGCGACCAGCAAATCCATGTTGCCGCTGCGGGCGCGCGCGGCGAGCCAGCCGGCCCGATAAAAACGCGCGCCAAGCCAGAACTGTACCGGCGTCGCCAGCAAAAACTGAAGACGGCCGTCGAGCATCCAATGCAATCCCGCCAGTTCCAGCAGCATCGGCAGGACCAGCGGCAGCGACAACAACACCGCCAGCAGCACCGCATAGCCGCTGGCGCTGGCCGCGACCACCGGCTGCGCCACGGGCGCGAACGGCGCAGGCGCCGGTTCGGCCTTGTAGCCGGCCTTGTCGATCGCCTGTTTCAGGACGGCGAAATCGAGCGGGCGCGCCGAGTCCACGCGCGCCATCTCGGTCGCCAGGTTGACGCTAACCTGCTCGACGCCGGCCACCGCCGCCAGCACGCGCTCCACGCGGCCGACGCACGATGCGCAGCTCATGCCGTCGATCTTGATCGATTGCGATACTAATTGTTCAGTCGTTGAATTCATTGCGATACCTGGATGGCTAAGTCATACGCCGTAGCTTCAAGTATCCCACGATTGGAAGGTCAAGCGCTTTTTTCAGCCAGTTGAACACGGCGCGGGGCGCGGGGCGCGGCGTGGCGCAAGGCGCATAGTCCGGTGATGGCGGGACGCTCGGCGCCGGCCAGGGAGACTGGCGGGCGCCGGGCGTTGAAAGGTGAAGGTGAGCGGTCGGTGCCCGGGGCGCTTACCGCACTTCGCAATCGACGGCGGCTGGTTTGGCAGCGGATGCACCGCCGGGCGCCGACGTGGTGGTGCTGGAGTTGAAGACCGGCGGTGGCGTGAACTTGATGCCGGGATTGTTCGGCACGATCGTCGGGATGATTCCCATGCTCGGCGCGTACCCAAACTGGCCGGCCTTGAAGAGCTGGGCGCCTGCGGGATTGGACACGGAAATCATACCGTCGAGCACCTGCACGTACAGTCCCACCGGCCGCTGGGTCGGCGATGATGGTGCGACGGGTCCCTGTGCCAGCATCAGCGGCCGCATCGGTGCCGCCGTCGCGTCGAGCGACGCGGTGCTGGCCATTAAATACGCTTCGCGCGCGGCGACCGCTTCGGCCGACGGCTCGGAAAACTCGGCGATGAAGGTGGTGCCGCGAATGCCGATCGTGGCGCTCGGCGTTTTCATCGAAAACTTCTCCTTGTTGCGTTTGCCCAGCAGTCCGGTGACCGAGCGCAGCCCGCCTTTGACCAGGCTGAACGAGGCCTGGTCGCCATCGGGTTTGTCGGCATCGTAGGCGAAGTTTTCAAC